>JAJFJI010000040.1 GCA_021774205.1 Nitrosomonas sp. | reverse complement strand
ATCTGACAAATTCAAGCGGTATTCGTTGACTAGCATGGTTTGATGTTTAAGCCATTCGTTCCAGGCTTCTTTTGAGACATTCTCAAAGATACGTTTGCCAATTTCGCCCGGGTAAGTTTGAAAATCAAGTCCTTCCGCTTCGTGTCCAAGTTTAATGCATTTTACTATTCTTGCCATTTGAATTTTCCAAAAAGTAATCATCAAGTGCAATTATGGTGATTTTATAAGGCTAGGTAAACCCACAGGCCAGCTGCTCTGTCAATGTTGCAAATTCTTGATAAATACTTTAGAGCGGCGCTGGTAATTGTAAAGTCCTTGTTTTTCTTTGGGTAAATTAGTGAATTTGGTTTCACTAAAACCATGTTCAATAAACCAGTGTGCTGCGTGTGTCGTAAGCACAAAAATTTTTTTATATCCCAGGATAACCGTTTCAGCTTCAATTTGTTTGAGTAATAGACCGCCATATCCTGTATTTCGGTAATCAGGATGGACTGCTAGGCATGCAAGTTCACATGCTTTTTCATCGGAAAATGGATATAGTGCGGCGCATCCAATCATCATGCCATCATGTTCTAAGATAACAAAACGTTCAATTTCTATTTCCAGTAATTCACGGTTGCGTCTTACCAGGACGCCTTCAGCTTCAAGCGGTTCAATTAATTGCAAGATTCCACCGACATCTTCTATTCCGGCTTTCCTGAGTGTTTGCAGTGATTCTTGAGAAATCATGCAGCCGATCCCATTGTGCGTAAATAATTCCTGGAGAATTGCACCATCGATATGGCGATTGATAAGATGAACGCGGTCAACACTTCCCTCGCAAGCTTTGATCGCGTGATGAAGAAATTGTTTGATTTCGTCCGTATGTTTTGTTGATTTGTGCATGATCTTTTTATGCAATAATTTACTTTCGACTACGGTTAGTTCACGCGGCAGTGAGTCAGGTTTGTCAGTTTCGGCCTCTTCTATGCGGATTGAATCCAGCAGAAAAATGAGTTTTTCCGCATTGAGTGCAATAGCTGTTTCGGTTGCGACATTTTCCATCGTCAAATTAAATATTTCTCCGGTTGGAGAGTAACCCAAGGGTGAAATAAGGACTAACTCACCAAGCTCCAAGTGCGAACGAATGGCAGCCGGGTTTATTTTGCGTACTTTTCCGGTATGCATTAAATCAACGCCATCTAAAACACCAATTGGACAGGCGGTAACAAAATTGCCGCTAGTTACGCGAATGGAAGCGTTGGCCATCGGTGAATTGGGCAATCCCATCGATAGTAACGCTTCTATTTCGACATGAACCCGCCCGGCTGATTCCTTTACACACTGCAACGTGGCTGGATCAGTGACCCGCATTCCCATAACAGATTTGGTTGGAAGGTTGTTTTCTGTTAGCTGTGTTTGAATTTGTGGGCGTGCGCCGTGCACGAGTACTAGCCGCACGCCAAGGCTCGCAAGTAAGTTGATATCATGAACAAGCTCGACGAATTTTTCGTCGGAAACAATTTCGCCACTGAAAGCAATAACAAATGTTTTTCCTCGAAACGCATTGATGTAGGGTGCAACGGATCGAAACCAGGCAACAAAATTCGTATTTAGCTTCATTATTATTTCGGTTAATTGTTAGTGATAAAATGTGAATCTTCTAATAATCGCCCCATAATGTCTGCATCGCAGCAACCGTGGCAAGTGCCGCGCTTTCGGTTCGTAATATGCGTTTCCCCATACGTAATGATGTAAATCCAGCAAACAGGGCAGTTGCTTCTTCTTCTGGCGTTAAGCCACCTTCTGGTCCAACAAGTATGGTTATCTCGCTGGCAGCTGGCAAGCTGGGAAAATTTTTTAAGCTTTTTGTTGCTGTAGTTGAAAGCATGAAATAATGTTGTTGCGGTGTTTTGTTGGTTGTTTTGTTGTTGAGCCAGTCAGGCAAGGGCTTAAGTGGCAATATCGCTGGAATGCGGTTTCTGCCACATTGTTCACATGCGGCAATTACAATTTGTTGCCAGTGATGGTGACGTTTACTTGCCCGTTCGGGAGAAAGTCGTACGATACTCCTATTTGTGTTTACAGGCTGGATACAATTTATGCCAAATTCTACCGATTTTTGTATAATCCAGTCCATTTTTTCATTCGTGCATATTGCTTGAGCTAGTTCTATGCTAAGTGGTGATTCGCGCTCAATATCGCAAAATTTATTTATTTTGACTGTTGTGTGGGATTTGCTGATATGCTCAATTTGAGCCAGGAATTCGCCGCCTTTGCCATTGAACAATGTGACGATATTCCCTTGTTTAAGCCGTAAAACGCGTGTTGCGTGATGTCTGGCGTTTGTCGGCAACTCAATCACATGGTCAGCACGCATCGCTTCGGTGCAATAAAAACGGGGGAACATTTTGGCGCTGGCGGTAGGGAATTAAAGATGTGCCCATGATAATATAAAATTTTACAATATGCTGTTTGACGTGTGGCTTTTAGGATAATCGCTACATACATGAATTAAGGAGATTGGATATGGCAAGTCTGGAAACGCCAGTTTGTGAGTTTGGCTGGGAAGCAATGGATTTTGATTTACCGGGTGTCGATGGAAAACGCTATAACCTGGCGTCAGCGAAAGGAAAAAAAGGACTGCTGGTCATGTTTATATGTAATCACTGTCCGTATGTAAAATCGGTGCAAGATCGGATTATCCGTGATGTCAAAGAACTGGCGCTGCTTGGTGTGGGTGCAATCGCTATTATGTCAAATGATCCAGCGGATTATCCCGAAGATTCGTTTGAAAATATGGCGCGGATAGCAAAGCAATTTGATTATCCATTTCCCTATGTATGGGATGAAACTCAAGCAGTTGCCAAGGCTTATGGCGCTATATGTACGCCAGATTTTTTTGGTTTTAATGGGGATCTGAAATTACAGTACCGTGGACGGCTTGACGCTTCACGTAAAGAAGCGGCACCTGCTGATGTACGTCGTGATTTATTTGAAGGGATGCTTCAGGTCGCAAAAACGGGTGCAGGTCCGGAGAATCAAATTTCCAGTATTGGCTGTTCGATTAAATGGCGGACGGAATAAGCGTGCTTGAAAAAGTTATCGCTGTCGTGGAAATGGTTGCGCAGCAAGAAGTACTGCCGCGTTATCAGCAAGTCTCCCGGCAAGAAAAGGCAGACGGGAGTAGTTTTACTGAGGCTGATCTTGCCGCGCAGGAAGTTTTGTTGCGGGAATTGCGCAAAATTTGTCCTGTAGCTGCGATGGGCGAAGAGATGTCGGAGCAATTGCAGCGCGAACAATGGGTGGCAGGTGATGATGGGTTATGGAACGTGGATCCCATTGATGGAACTTCAAATTTCATCAATGGGTTACCCTATTTTGCCATATCAGTGGCATTAATGAAGCAGGGTAGAAGTGTTCTGGGGGTAGTTTATAATCCTGTTACAAATGAAATGTTTTATGCTGAAAGAAATAAAGGCGCTTATTTAAATGGTAAGCGGTTACCAATAAAAAAATCTTCTGCAGCGCTATCCAGTTCAATTGCCAACGTTGACCTGAAGCGACTTGATCGGAAACTAGCTGAAAAAATTGCTGGTAACCCACCATATGCTTCTCAGCGTAATTATGGGGCCTGTGCGTTAGAGTGGTGTTACACTGCTGCCGGTTTTTTTGATCTTTATTTGCATGGTGGACAAAAGCCGTGGGATTATGCGGCGGGTGCGCTGATATTAGAAGAGGCCGGCGGAAATATGTGCGGATTTGATCAAGATAGCTATTGGACGGGTTCTCCATGGAAACGCTCAGTCATTGCAGCGCTTGATCCGTTACTGTTTTCTCAATGGCGGGATTGGGTGCGTGCCTGTCAGACACAAAATGCGTCAAACAGCAAAATAGAATAATATCCTGATATTTCAGAGTAGACGATACAATTGAATATTCTAATTCTTGGTGCTGGCCAAGTGGGCTCGTCAGCAGCAGAAAGTTTGGTCAGTGAAGCCAACGATATTACTATCGTGGATGTAGCGTCAGAAAGATTGTCATCATTACAAGACCGTATGGATTTGCGAACGGTCGTTGGGAATGCGGCACATCCATCGATTTTGACTCAGGCTGGCGCCGAGGACGCTGATTTGATCTTAGCCGTAACCGCGAGTGATGAGACGAATCTAGTGGCGTGTAAGCTTGCGGCTACTATTTTTAATACGCCGACTAAGATCGCTCGTATTCATTCGGCCGAATATCTTGCGCACCCAGCAATTTTTACTGCGGAAAATTTTTGTGTGGATTTTGCTATCTGTCCGGAACAGATTGTAACTGAATATATAAAGAAATTGATGGAGTTTCCGGAGGCGCTGCAAGTACTTGATTTTGCATCAGGCAAGGTAAGCTTGGTAGCAGTTCGGGCATTTTATGGCGGTCCGTTAGTTGGCCAACAACTGCAGGAATTGCGTAAGCATGTTCCAAATGTCGAAACGCGGGTAGCCGCCATATTTCGTAAAAATCGTCCTATTATCCCGGAGGGCGATACAATTATTGAAGCAGAAGATGAAGTTTTTTTCCTTGCCGCGACGGAAGACATTCGATTTGTGATGCGTGAGTTGCGGCGTCTGGATAAACCGGTTAAGCGGGTAATGATTGCTGGGGGCGGAAAAATTGGCAGGCGTCTCGGCAAGGCATCTGAGAATGATTACCAGGTAAGAATAATCGAGTATAACCAAAAGGTATGTGAGAGTTTGGCGGCAGATTTGCACAATACGTTGGTGTTGCATGGCGATGCAACTGACGAAACTTTGCTGGAAAGTGAAAGTATTGCAGAGATGGACGTGTTTTGTTCGCTTACCAATGATGATGAAAACAATATTATGTCATCATTGTTGGCTAAGCGTATGGGTGCGCATAAGGTTGTTGCGCTTATTAATCGTAGTGCATATGTGGATTTAATGCAAAGCAGCGGTATTGATATCGCGATTTCTCCAGCGCAGGTTACTATTGGCTCATTGCTTGCCTATGTTCGTCACGGTGATGTAGCAGCAGTGCACAGTTTGCGCAGAGGTGCAGCAGAAGCGATTGAGTTGGTGGCGCATGGAGATACAAGGTCTTCCAAGGTTGTGGGGCGAAAAGTTGAAGAAATCAAGTTGCCAAAGGGTGCGACTATTGGTGCAATTGTACGTGGTTTATCAGTATCAAAAAATACACCGAGTGGGACAGCTGTTCAGGAGCACGAAGATCACGGCACATCAGCGCAAGATTTGCAGGTAATTATTGCGCATCATGATACGGTAATCGAATCCGAGGATCATGTGATTTTGTTTGTAATCAATAGAAAAATGATTCGGCAGGTCGAACAATTATTTCAGGTTAATGTTGGTTTTCTGTAATCGGCTATTCCTTGAAGGAGCATTGATTCATCAATGAGCCGATTCTTCGCTGTTGCCAATGTACTTGGTAAGATAATTCTAGCATTCGGGTTCACTATGCTGGTGCCATTGTGTCTTTCGCTTTGGACAAATGATGGTGCACGATCAGCATTTGACGAAGCCATTCTTGTTACTACCGGCGCTGGCTTGGTCTTGTGGTTAGCTACCCGACGTTACAGGCGGGAGATGCAGGTTCGTGATGGCTTCCTGCTGGTTGTGTTGGTATGGTCCGTGTTGCCAGCTTTTGCTATGTTGCCATTACTAATTTATCTGCCAGAATTGAGTCTGAGTATGGCTTATTTTGAGGCAGTTTCTGGGCTCACGGCGACCGGCGGTACAGTATTGACTGGGTTAGATGCGCTACCGACTTCAATCAATTTGTGGCGCGGGCAAATGGTGTGGTTGGGTGGAATGGGCTTAATCGTTTTAGCGGTTGCGATTTTACCATTGTTAGGTGTTGGTGGCAGGCAGATACTCAAAGCAGAAACCCCAGGACCGATGAAAGAAAACAAACTTACGCCGCGTATTGCAGAAACGGCAAAGGGCCTGTGGTTGGTGTATGTAAGTTTGACGTTAGCTTGTGTGATTGCGTATAAACTGGCAGGCATGCATTGGTTTGATGCGGTCATGCATGGATTTACGACGTTGGGGCTCGGTGGCTTCTCGTCGCATGATGCCAGTTATGGGTATTGGAATTCCCCGCTAATTGAAGGGGTTGCAATTTTTTTTATGTTAATTGCCGGGATTAATTTTGCAACACATTTTTTAGTATGGCGTGCTAAAAGCCTTTTTTCATATTACCGTGACCCGGAAGCGGGCTTGTTTATCCTTATTTTATTAACAAGTTGTCTCGGACTTGCTTTTTATTTATGGTTTGTGGATGTTTATACTGACCCGATTGCAGCCTTAAGATATGCCAGTTTTAATATTGTTTCAGTAGTCACCACGACTGGATACAGCAATACAGATTATAGTTTATGGCCAATTTTTGTTCCACTTCTAATGCTATTCTTGTCAGGTTTTTGCACTTCTTCTGGTTCCACGGGCGGTGGTATAAAAATGATTCGTGCCCGAATTTTGTATCAACAAGTATTCAGAGAGATGACGACAATTATGCATCCTAAAGCCGTTTCGCCAGTTAAGCTTGGTGGAAGCGTGGTATCAAACAAAATCATTTTTGCGGTGCTGGTTTTCTTGTTTATTTATGCGACAAGTATTGTCATGATGTCGCTTGTACTTACACTAAGCGGTCTTGATATCGTAACCGCTTTTTCAGCTGCGGTGGCCTGTATAAATAACCTTGGCCCTGGACTTGGGCAAATTGGTCCTGCCACTACTTACGCGTCATTGACTGATTTTCAGACATGGGTGTGTAGTTTCGCTATGTTACTGGGAAGACTGGAATTTTTCACGTTGCTGGTAATTTTTACACCTGCTTTTTGGAGGAAATAGACTAATCTAACCCTGTTTTTTCATCAATGTTCATAATATTCATGCGGGATAATGGCATGTTTGATCCAGTATAAAGTGTATTTTCATGTGGCCTTAGTTGATTTTGGTAGAGCAAAACTCACAGACCAAGAATAAATGAAGGTATTTTGTGCCTACTGGGGAAAATATTAGTTACGTTAATCGTAGCGATTAATTTATGTAGTTTCAAGTCGGATATCAGTTTGTTGTGAACATAACAAAAGAAAGACAAGGAGGAACGCGCGTGGACAATGTGAAAGGTTTGGAAGGGATTAAGGTCATGATCATTGATGACAGTAACACAATCCGCCGCAGCGCCGAAATTTTTCTTGGGCAGTCGGGATGTGAGATTATCCTGGCTACGGATGGGTTTGACGCAATGGCGAAAATTATTGACTCTCAGCCTGATATAATTTTTGTAGACATTGTTATGCCACGTCTGGATGGTTACCAAACCTGCATGTTGATCAAAAAAAATACTGAATATCGATCTGTTCCAGTTATCATGTTGTCAAGTAAGAAGGGGTTGTTTGATCGCGCGCGTGGTAGAATTGCAGGGTCAGATGATTACCTCACTAAGCCATTCACCAAAGAAAATTTATTAAGTATCGCGCAAAAATATACGGTACAACGTAACATGGCAATCTAGCCTACGTTACCTAAACTAACTTTTCAAATACGCTGTGCGCTTATACGTCAGCTATCCTATCTTTATTAAAGGTTTATTTGCGCCCACGCAATAGACTTTGCACGCAACAATTTTTTCAAATATTTTTATAGGAAAAATTCCATTCGGACATTTATTTGTCGTTTTAGTTTAATTTTTTTAGAAAAAATTAAGGAATAAATAACCATATGTTTATAATGGGAATGTTTGTTTTGTTGTTAAAGCATCCCTACAAATGAAGTGGAAATTTTATGACAAACTACTTGACTTGGAGGACCAGGACGACTACCTTTTGCGGTGTAGCTAACGGGTGGGCAAATCATTGCTTGCCGAGATAGTAGTTATTCACGAGTAGTATTGAGTAGTAAATTTACAAGT
>JAJFJI010000039.1 GCA_021774205.1 Nitrosomonas sp. | reverse complement strand
TTCGTTTGCATGGGCAATATCTGCCGATCACCGACCGCAGATGCGGTATTCAGGCATCATGTCAATGTGGCTGGACTTGACCATGCACTACTAGTCGATTCAGCGGGCACGCATGCTTATCACATTGGGAATCCACCGGATGAACGCGCGCAACAGGCCGCGCTGCGGCGGGGCTACAAAATGCATGACTTGCGTGCCCGGGCTGTGCAAGATAGTGATTTCTTGAATTTTGATTATATTCTGGCCATGGACAACGATAATCTTGCCGGACTTAATGCTCAATGCCCAGATCAATTCAGCCACAAGCTTTCTCTATTTATGAAATATAGTCCGAATTTCTCGGCTTGCCCTGAAGTTCCCGATCCCTATTATGGTGGTGGTCAAGGTTTCGAGAATGTACTGGATATGGTGGAAAACGCTAGCCAAGGTTTATTGGCGCATGTACGCAAACAATTTTGACACAATTGAATTTACCCAGCGCATCAACACAATTCAATAAAAATGGGCCAGAATTGCAAGACGCCGAACAATATCGCGCACCTCCCTGGTTACCCGGCGGCAATTTACAGACCATCTACCCTTATCTAATTCAACCTGGTTCTAAGATTACTTACCGGCGCGAACGATGGGAACACGAAGATGGTGATTTTATCGATGTGGATTGGCTCGACGGCTCGACTAACGCGCCATTAGTGGTTCTGTTTCATGGACTGGAGGGCGGGTCGCAAAGCCATTATGTGTTAAGTATCATGAATACGCTACAAAATGCTGGCTGGCGCGGTGCAGTAATCCATTTCCGCGGCTGTTCTGGTTTACCCAACCGATTGCCAAGGGCCTATCATGCTGGCGATTCAGATGAAATTAACTGGATGTTACATCGGGTTTTTTGGGAAAGTCAGTTACTGGATTCTGAAACGCCGCTATATACCATCGGGGTTTCCTTAGGTGGAAACGCGTTATTGAAATGGCTGGGAGAGCAAGGTGAAAAAGCGTGTCAGATCATTACCGCTGCCGCTGCGGTATCTGTGCCACTAGACCTGTCTGCCGCTGGTGCTGCGTTGGATAAAGGTTTTAACCAGTTTTATACGCGACATTTTTTAAGCACACTAAAATACAAAATGCTGGAAAAAATGGACCGCTTCCCCGGCTTATTAGATGCAAAAGCAATAGCGGCATGCAATACGTTATACCAATTTGATAACCTGGCTACTGCACCTTTACATGGTTTCTGCAATACTGAAGAATACTGGGCACAGTCCAGCAGCAAGCCTTGGCTTAAACATATCAAAGTGCCAACACTGGTCATTAATGCACGTAACGACCCTTTTATGCCGGCATCTGCTTTACCTACTCAAGAGGAAGTATCTCCTACCGTCACCTTGGCATTTCCAGAAGAAGGTGGACATGCGGGCTTCTTGCAGGCCCCTTTTCCAGGGAAACTTACCTGGCTGCCAAATAAAATACTGAGTTTTTTCAAGCTACAAGAAAATAATAATGATGATGCAACCACCAGAGAATCACCGTAACTCAGCCCATCGCAGTCGCTGTTAAGACTGTCTTTAACCTAAAATCCTCAGTTGGGTGGTGTTTAGCGTGCGTTGCTGTTTCTTTTTGGCAAGGTGCGACGAGACGGTATAACTCGTTATTACAACGAATTGCAACGCAGTTAAAAAGAAACAACAGCGTGCTATCAGCAGCATCGCGTTCCTCACCTTAAAGGTACGTGTCATCGTGAAAAATATGCGTCTTCTTTTTATGAGATGACTTATTACTGTCGCGGTTTTGAGGATTTTAGGTTCAACCTATGCTTGTGATCCTGCCGCAACATAGTTCCTTACAAACAGTTGGTTAAAAGTTAAACATATCCAGCCCACTGAAGATCTGGGCGTTTGGGTTAACCAATACCCATTCATCATAAGAAACAGACGTGTTCCACTGGGCTGGTCTTACATCTATTAATCTGCTCACAGAAAGGTGAAAAACATACCGACTTCCCTTTTGGATTCCCGGTACTTGTCACCGAATTCCTGTATCAAGCCGTGTTCTTCAAACTGAATGCCAATAAATAAGTAAGTGGTTAACAACACGGCCAATACCAAACGAGTTGCCAGGAAAAAAAACAAGAAAATGTCGCTTAAGCCGTCATTGCAAAAACAAAGTAACGAAGAACTACCTAAAATTCAATCTCATCATGTTCATACCTTGCTTACACTGACCAAAATGCTCGCTTTATTAGCATTGCGAAAATTGTTTAACTTAACGCGCTTGCTTCCTGAGTCTAGGTGGTTATCATTGAGTAATGGTTACCTTCTCCCTCATTCTGGACTTTAAAACTTCCGCTTTATGTTGACATAATAAAAACAAATAGTAGACTAGCCTTGCCAGATAAAACAAAAAAGTCACTTAAGATCTGGCACTTGAAACTGATAGTCTTTTGCCTATTATGCAATTGCGGCACTAAAACGCTACAAACAAAATGTATAGGGAGGTAACAGGGCTCACTCATGTCATGATAATGGAGAATATAATGAAGATATTAAAAAAGAACTATTTTTTGCAACTTTCACTCGCATTTGTAATGTGCACTGCTTTAGTCGGCAAAACACAGGCGGCACCGACGGCGGACATCGTTGGCGGTGTAACGACGGTTACGCTGAGCAATGATTTCATTACATTGCTCGGAACGGCTAGTCTAACACCTGC
>JAJFJI010000374.1 GCA_021774205.1 Nitrosomonas sp. | reverse complement strand
TAGGCCTGCCGCATGCGTATCTGGCGGCTCAGTTCGGCGGTTGGCGTAATGGTGGTGTCATGCGCGGTCAGACACCTGATTGCATGTCAGAAATAGCCAAAAAACTCACCCAGGAAGAAGTCTATGCGCTGGCGGCATGGTTGCCTGCCCAACCTGTGACGGGTGAAACAGCCCAGGCAGACACGCTTGATCCAGAACTGGCACAGGAGTGTCAGGATCTTTTTTCCGAAGTGAGGTTTTTGCAATGAAGTACTTACATTTATGGCTTACTTGGAAATGGCAAGCCATCATTTTCATTTCCAGTAGTCTTTTGCTCATGCCACTCGCATCGAGTTTGGTATTGGCTAATTCTGCCGAGCTGCAATCGCAACGGGGTGCTTATCTTGCTCGCGTAGGTAACTGCATGGGGTGCCATACCACGCGAGGCGGCAAACCTTACGCAGGTGGGCGCAAGATGCGCACGCCTTTTGGTGTGTTTGTGACACCAAACATAACACCCGACGACGATACTGGCATTGGTCAATGGGATAAAGAGGATTTCTGGCAGGCAATGCATCATGGAAAATCAAAAGATGGTCGCTATTTGTATCCTGTTTTTCCTTATATTGAGTATACCAAAGTCACGCGGCAGGATTCCGATATGATATTTGCCTACATGCATTCGCTCCCCTCTGTTGCACAGAATAACCCGCCGCACAAGATAGATTCGCCGTATGATAATCAGTGGCTCTTGCGTCTCTGGCGCACATGGTATTTTACGGAAGGTGTCTATGAGCCGGATAGCTCAAAAAGTGAGGAATGGAATCGTGGTGCCTATTTAGTACAAGGGCTTGGGCACTGTAGCGCTTGTCATACTTCCCGTAATGTTTGGGGCGCAAGCCAGGATGGTGAACTAGCTGGCGGTGAAATCATGGGAACCTATTGGTATGCGCCTTCGTTAATATCCCCGCTGGAAGCCGGGATGGGGGATTGGCCGGTTGAGGATATCGTCGAGCTGTTATCAACAGGTATAACCAGCCACGCTGTGACCTCAGGTTCCATGGCAACAATCGTCCGACAAAGTCTGCAACACCTGTCGGCCGATGATATGCGCGCAATGGCTGTTTATCTTCAGTCTATAAGCGAAAAAGAAATTGACGTCAGAAAAACCAAAAAGATTCCTGCCATGCCGGAAGCCGTGCGTCAATATTTGTCGAAGGGCGAGTTAGTCTATGAAAAACATTGCCAGGATTGTCACGGGGTATCCGGTCAGGGGGTGCCAAACATTTATCCACCGTTGGCCGGTAACCGCAGCGTGACGATGGCCTCTTCGTTAAATACCATTCGTAGCGTATTATATGGCGGGTATCCACCATCCACGACCGGTAATTTGCGACCATACGGTATGCCACCCTATCAGCACATCATTTACGATATAGAAATTGCTCAAGTGGTTTCTTACATCAGAAATGCATGGGGAAATATCGGCAGCCTGGTGAGTCCTTTCGATGTCGATCAAAGCCGGGGAAACGAATATTAATTGTAATTCTTGAATAACTTAAAACGCAACTCTTTGATAATAAGTTATTCTGTGTATCGTAGAAACTAGTGTTTTTATGTCTCATCTAAGAAGCAAGTTATTCTGCTAAGTTCATTATGCTGCTAGCCGACATCGTTCTAGTCATTCATTTTTTATACGTACTATTTGTCGTTGGCAGCCTGCCTGTGATTTGGATCGGTGTATGGCTGAAGTTGGGTTTTGTTAGAAATTTCTGGTTTCGGTTTGCGCATCTTGCGGCGATTCTATTTGTCGTTGCCGAATCCCTGGTGGGTGTTACCTGTCCATTAACGGTATGGGAAAACACACTGCGCCAAGTGGAAAGCGATAGTAGTTTTATGCAGGTTTGGTTGCATCGCATTATGTTTTTCAGCTTTCCCGAATGGGTGTTTACTGTGGTCTATATTCTTTTTGCGCTGTTGGTTGCACTCACTTTCAAGCTGGTGCCGCCGAATGCGCGCAAGTCTAGTGCACCGTCAAGCTAGTATTTAGTCGCTATTTGTAAAAGCGGGCAGGATCATTTCTTCAATCGTGGGTTCGAATATTTCTTCATCGAAGGCCTTGTCACCGTCAACCACAGGCTGACCATTCACTTTTAGCCCTTGAAAATCATAATGTTTTGGATCGGCCAGATGGGATAGCTGCACGTTCTGAATTGCCCTGAACATGGTTTCAAGGCGGCCAGGAAATTTTTTGTCCCATTGTTGCATCATTTCTTTAATCGCTTGACGCTGTAAATTTTGTTGGGTGCCGCACAGATTACACGGAATAATTGGAAAATTTGCGGCATTGGCATAGGTTGCCAGATCTTTTTCTTTGCAGTAAGCAAGCGGGCGTATTACGATATGCCGGCCATCGTCACTGACTAGTTTGGGCGGCATGGCTTTGAGCTTCCCGCCATAAAACATATTCAGAAACAGGGTTTCAAGGATATCGTCACGGTGATGGCCCAATGCGATTTTGGTTGCACCCAGCTCACCGGCGACGCGATAAAGTGCACCTCTACGCAAACGTGAGCAAAGACTACAAGTGGTTTTTCCCTCTGCTATGACACGCTTGACGACGCTATAGGTATCCTGTTCGATAATTTGAAAAGGTAGGCCGATTTTGGTCAGATATTCGGGTAACACGTGTTCTGGAAAACCGGGTTGTTTTTGGTCCAGATTAACCGCAATCAATTCAAATGATAGTGGCGCGTGCGCTTGCAGATTACGCAAAATATCAAGCATTACATAACTATCCTTGCCGCCCGATAAACAGACCATTATCCGGTCTTTGGCTTCGATCATATTGAAATCTGCAATCGCAGTGCCAACCTGACGGCGTAACCGTTTATGCAATTTGTTGGTATTGTAGCGTTCTTTTTTCAAAGCCATTTATTGCATACTTATACTGAGTGGTAATTATAAATCATTAAAAATAGACAAATGCGATGGAACAATTTAGCATTGATGCTTTCTAATTTTGGTGTAGAGACCGAGATAAAAGTTATAGCGGATAAGGAATCGTATGAAAAGGCATCTGATTATACGTTTTATATTTGCGATCCTGTTATCTACCAGTGCGTTCGCGAATTATGGCAAAGCGGATGATTATATCGGCAAGCCAGGTGATTTGGCTAATGTGTTTCGTACTATAAAAATAACGGCCATCGAGTATATGTTTCTGCCTTCTGAGATTAATGTTACCCAAGGTGAAACAATCAAGTTTGTAGTCGAAAACAAAGGCAATAAAAAGCATGAAATGGTCATTGATACCAAGGAGAATTTAAAAAATCACGCCAAGATGCGCCGGCTTGATTCAGATGCCGATCAGATTGGACCAAACCAGATAATACTTGGTTTAGATGAGCAAAAAACGTTGATCTGGGAATTCACCAGAACCGGTACAATTAATTTCGCCTGCCCTTTGCCCGGTCATTTTAAGGGGATGCGCGGAATAATAAATGTGGAGACTAAATGAAAGTACGTGTTAAACCAATATTAAATACAATCCTGGCAGCTAGCCTGTTTAGCGTAATAACTTTTGCTGTTGCAACGACAACCGTTGAGGTTTACAAAAGTCCGACTTGTGGATGTTGCGAAAAATGGGTGGATCACATGCGAGATCATGGCTTTACTGTAAAAACCCACGATGTAGGCAATAAAGAAATACGAAAAAAAATGGGCATGTCTGAGTCACTCGGTTCATGCCATACGGCTGTAGTAAATGGTTATGTT
>JAJFJI010000373.1 GCA_021774205.1 Nitrosomonas sp. | reverse complement strand
TGACCCTGTCGACGGAATTATGCCTTCGGATCATGATGGTGTGTTCGTCAAGTACCGTTTGAGTTGGCCGGTACCGAGAAGTCTCTCACCGAAATCGCCTGAAATAAGATGAAAGCCATAACCTTGCATTTCACAATGATTCGTCATTCTATTCGAACAGAAAAAATACGCAAAAAGAGCGGGGTGTGTCTATCATCATAGGGTCTACGCTAGATTCTTAAAACATCAATCTTTCAGGCGTTTCTCAAAGTTTTAGCGGGTCAATTGATGTCTTTTAGTCTCTCTGCCTATATTTAACGAGACTTTGGACTCCGCAAAAATTAGCATGTTATTTATTCATGAAGCCACATACCAATAGCTAACCTGAATATTGCGCTTTATGGACTGACAAATCTTCTATTTCAATTTCGTTTCGATCTTCAGATTAGAAAGTGCTTTTCATTTGTCAGTGTGTTTGACAACCAATCTGACTTGCAGTATTTTTAATTTGGATGGGAGAAGGGCGTTTAACTTCGCTGTATTCAAGTTGTCTGCTTTTGTCAGACGTCGGGGATCTTGGTTGGGCGCACACTCGCTGGTCACGTATTTGCCCTTCCCTTGAGTATTGTGCATTTTGTCAAGAATTAACAGAATGTAGAACGTAATGTGTTTATATTAATGGAGGTGCCCATGGCTTATGTCATGAAGAGCGTCGGATGGATGAGTATTGTCGCCATGTTTTGTCTAATGACTGCTTGCAGTGTATCTGTGGAGAGGCCTACCGATCCTAAAACAGTTTCTGAGCAACAACTTATTAGTCAAGCCCTAGAAAATAGCCTGGCAGATATAAAGACAGAATTTCCTCAAGGAACATCCGTCACACTAGAAGTATCCGGACTGACCACCGATCAGAGTGAAAAAGAAGACGATGTAACGCAGCGTCATGTCAGGAAGGTGCTTAGTGGCTGGCTTAGAAAGCAGGGCCTCGTCGTTGTTGAAGATAGCAAGGAGGCTACATATCAGATGCAAGCGATTTTAGAGTCAATAGGAACTAGACAGGGAGTCCGATTTCTAGGCATGCCCGCATCTGACTCTTCATTATTACCCATCGCTATTCCAGAATTGACCTTGTGGAAAAGAGATCGACGGCAAGGAATTGTTCGATTTTATTTTGATATTTTTGAGACGGCTACCGGTGATTTTGTTCGTAAAACCGAGGTATACAATGGGTCTATAAGCGAAACGCGTTACACAGCTTTCTTTGTTTTTCGATGGGAAGAGTCTGAGTTGCAAGAGCCCCTGGAAAGACTCTAAATCCTACTTGAGAGCCTATTTATCCAGTGCCTGTTAAAGGAGTGGCAGGTTTAGGTCAATGTAGCGTGAACATAGAAATGATGTGAGCTACTTTTCATCAGCCAAATGAGCCGCACGATGAGTCTTCGCGGCAATGCTGGCATTATCGGTAATCACTACCGTAGTGACTTCAGTTCCTGGTTCACACAAGCATGTGGGCCCGGTAAGGTTTTATTGTTGAATGGCAAAGAAAATCTGTAACACTATTATCCATTTCCCATGAATGATGCGTTCTCGATGTATTCAATTGGCTTGGGGTGTATACAGCGAAACAGCCAACTGCGCGGACGAAAGTTAACGTAGGTGTGCAAAAACATCAAATATTGACTCTCCCTATCAGGCCTCGCTTAACTAATTATCATACCAGCACATTTTTTATTAATAATAAGGCGGCATTTCATGGAAATCGATGTTTTTGAACTGTTGAAAAACAATGGAATGCTGCTGTTATTCCTGGTCATTGGCCTGGGTTATTTGCTGGGTAACCTGAAAATAGGTCAGATTGCTGTAGGACCGACAATCGGCGTACTTTTAGCGGCCCTTGTTTTTGGCCACTACAAATTCGAAATACCAACCGGTGTAGGTTCCTTTGGCTTTGCTTTGTTTATTTTTTCTGTGGGACTCCAGGCAGGCCCCGGTTTTTTCAGTGCGCTTCGTGAAGATGGCCCAAAATATATTACTTTAGCAATCGTTGTTGCGCTGTCCGGCTTCGTAATTTCCTGGATAGCTGCAAAGCTTTTGCAATTTGAACCAGGCTTTGGTGCAGGTTTACTGGCTGGCGGATTGACCAGCACGCCAACCCTAGTGGGCGCACAAGATGCAGTAAATGCGGGTCTGGCGCATATTCCGGCGGGCATGACTGCCGAAGCGGTCCTCAATAACATCAACGTTGGCTACGCTTTGACATATCTCGTCGGAACCATCACGGTGATCCTGGTTGTTAGCTACGCCCCCAAATATATGCAGCTGAACTTGGAGGCGATGGCTCACACCTACGCGCAAGAAAAGGGAATGCTGAGTAACAAGCGCAATAGAGTAACCACAGCCGATACACTGCCGTTGATCAGAGCTTATAAAGTGACTGAAGCAGGCTCAGGAAAAACCATGGCACAGCGTGCTGTTGAGTTAACTGTTCCTGCGATTGCCTTACGGGTTAGACGAGGCAACAAACTGTTGGAAGCTGATCCTGATTTAGTCCTTGAACAGGGAGATATTGTCTCGTTAATCGCCAGTCTTAGCGTTCATCAGTGGGCGCGCGAAAAGATGGGCTTAGAGGAGGTGCTGGATACAGAGCTTCTTAACTATCGCATCAATGCACATGAAATTGTTGTGCTTGATCAACGAATCGTCGGTAAAAGACTGAGTGAGCTGAAACTCCCCAAAACACATGGCTGCTTTGCTTCAGCATTGACACGTGCCGGTGTAGAACTGCCGCTGACCGATGAAGTCCTGCTCTTAAAGGGAGATAGGTTGCACGTTGTTGGCGAAGAAACTCGGCTACGTGAATTAGGTGGCATCCTAGGGTATATCGAAGAAGAGGTTGAAGAAACAGACCTGGTTACCTTTTCATTTGGTATTTGTTTTGGTGTATTACTTGGATTGGTGACAATAAAAATTGCTGGCATTTCCATAGGACTAGGCACTGCGGGTGGATTGCTTCTTTCTGGGATTAC
>JAJFJI010000372.1 GCA_021774205.1 Nitrosomonas sp. | reverse complement strand
TCTCAAAGGAATCAGCATCATGGGTATTCCCATGCCTAATGCCTGGTTGGGTGGACTGAAAAATATCGATCTGGTCGGCGAATTCGGTGTCGACCCGGGCCTCTGGAAATCCTTTTCAGAAGGTGTTAAGGACATTCAAGTATCAGACAACCAGATCAATATCAAGCTCAAAGAATGAATTGTCATTGCTTGCGGCTATTCAAATTCTGTTTGATTCACACTTAGAATTGTGAGGGCAACAGTTAACTGTACTAAACTTATGTAATGATAAGAATAGCGAGCGTTATAATTCCAAATTACCCGCATCAGCCTACTTAGAATCGAAAGTTTTGCTTACTATAGCAACATAAATAGCCTGCCATGGGATTCCCAAAATATAATATAATTTTCCGCATCTCCATGCTCTATAACAGTTACTGTTTGTGTTTGTGTTTGTGTTTGTGATTGTATTCTTATTTCAGCCACAAAATCCCAAACCACGCCAAAATTGGATAGTCCACTGGCAAAGTCGTGGATATATCTTTTATTAGTTATTTTTGGAGTAGAGATTCTACGTAAAAAAGATTTGTTGCACTAACGCTATTGGAAGGTTAATTTAGCAACAGAGAGAATACCTTGGAGTGTCGTATTATGGGCAATGAAATACCTTCTAGCCATTTCAGTACCGAAGATCTGGAGATATTCAACGACCGCCTTCGTGAAGAAACACGAATAGTTGGCGATTGGCTGGAACAAAATCGCTTCTCATACAAACAAAATATGTTTGGCTATGAACTTGAAGCATGGTTAATTGACCGGGATTTCCGGCCTGCGCCAATTAATGAATGTTTCCTACAATCACTAAATGACCCGCTGGTTGTTCCGGAACTGGCAAGTTTTAACATCGAATTGAACAGCCCACCCCAACATCTCACCGGTAATGTCTTCAATGATATGAAACAAGGGCTAACGCAAATTTACAATCAATGTCGTCACCAGGCGCGCTTATTAGATGCGGATATGCTAATGATTGGTATTTTGCCCACTGTTATGGAAGATGATTTATCGCTACAGCAAATGTCCAATTCCCCACGCTACCGTGCGCTTAATGAACAAATTTTCCGATTACGCCATGGCCAACCCTTGCGAATCAATATCGAGGGAAAAGAGCATTTGTCTACCACGCATAACGATGTTATGTTAGAAGCAGCAACAACCTCGTTTCAGCTTCACTTGCAGATCCCGTCCAACCTGGCCATACGCTATTACAACGCAGCCATCATATTATCAGGACCAATGGTCGCTGCTACCAGCAACTCGCCCTATTTATTTGGCAAACATCTCTGGGAAGAAACAAGGATTCCATTATTCGAGCAATCCGTATCGATCGGCGGCCACAAAAACTCCAAAGAAGGTAATTTTAAGCGCGTTTCATTAGGCACAGGGTTTGCCACAACATCCTTGCTGGAATGTTTTCTGGAGAACTGCGATCACTTTCCAGTCGTCCTCCCAGTAAAATATGATGAGCCACCAGAGAACCTTGCACATCTACGGCTTCATAACGGCACTATCTGGCGCTGGAACCGGCCCCTTATCGGATTTGATTCTGAAGGCGAGCCTCATTTGCGGATAGAGCACCGGGTTATTCCTGCGGGGCCTAGTATTATTGATACTGTCGCCAATGCGGCATTCTTTACGGGCATGATGAAAAATCTGGTTGACAGTACCACGCCTCCCGAACAGAATCTCTCTTTCTCCCAGGCACAGAACAACTTTTATGCGGCAGCACAATTCGGATTAAAAGCTGAATTTCAATGGTCGGCGGGTCAGCGCATAAACGCGAGAGAACATCTTCTCCAGTGTTTGCTGCCATTAGCACGTTCAGGTCTTGAAAGCCTGGAGATCAATCAAGCGGATATCCGGCTTTATCTCGATATTATCGAACAACGCATCAAATCCGGTCAAACCGGTGCAAACTGGCAAAAACGATTTGCAGCTACTCATGATCATGACATGCAAGCACTGACCGCAGCATATGCTGCGCAGCAACAACGTGGCAATCCAGTACACGAATGGACAATCTAAACAACTTAAAAAAGCCCAGTTTTTTTCGCTAGGGGCTTAAAACATTAATCCATGCTAACGATACGATACGAGATTCCAAACGGCCTGCTTGATCTGGAAGCCCATGAACTGTATAAAATGTTGGATGGCCCTACTTTATTTCACCTTCAGGGTCATCGTACACCACCACTTTTCATTTCAGTCTTGCTTCACGGAAACGAGCCAGTTGGGTGGAATGCTGTCCGCAATCTTTTGCATCAACACCAACACCAGGTGTTACCACGCGCGCTGTCTCTATTCATAGGCAACATAAGCGCTGCCCGCCATCGCATGCGGCATCTCGATAACCAGCCAGACTATAATCGAATTTGGAACCCAGGCAATACATCAGAGCATGCCATGGCAAAACAAGTTTTTGACGAGATATCAAAAAACGGATTATTTGCCAGTATCGATATCCATAATAATTCTGGCCTGAATCCGCACTATGCCTGCGTAAACAAACTACAACCTAGTTTTTTACATTTGGCCACGCTGTTCGATCGAACGGTTATCTACTTTAGGCGCCCTCAAGGGGTACAATCTCTGGCGTTTGCAGAACTCGGACCAGCTGTAACACTAGAATGCGGCAAACCGGATAACCCGCAGGGGATTGCGCATGCCACAGAATATTTGACAGCCTGCATGCATTTAGCAGACATTCCATCACGCCCGATTGCCAAACACGATATTGAACTCTTTCATACCGTGGCCGTCGTTCGGCTTGCCCCTGAGGTACAAGTCGGCTTTCATGAAGACGGACTGGATTTGCGCCTTGTGGAAGATATCGATCATATGAATTTCCGCGAACTGCCTATCAATACGCTGCTTGGTTGGCAGCAATCAGATAGCGATATTTTACTTCGCATCTCGGATGAGCAAGATCGTGAAGTGGCTGCACAGTATTTCTATCTTGATGGTAATGCACTCCGGATCCGTCAACCTGTTATGCCATCCATGTTGACACGAGACACACAAATTATTCGCCAGGACTGTCTATGTTACCTGATGGAACGCATGACGCTACCTAAACATGTCACATAAACTGACATTAACAACATAATATTACTCATTTTTCTATTCAACTAACACTATAAAACGCTTCTTGTCGTTATCAAATTTAGCCTTAATGCTTTCCATACGTTTTTGATTGTCCAACACTTCTTTGCGTAAGTTTGCCACTTCTCTTTGTGCGGGAATAATATCTTCCTGGATGGAAGCAAGGTTTGGACTACCTGATTTCTCGGCTTCATTGGCTTGTTTCTGCAAATTTTCAAGCCGGGTTTGCGCAATATCAAGACGCTTCTCTGTTCCAATGATAGCCAATGCTACCGGATGGAGGTTACGTTCACGAGCCAGATCAATTTCCTCGACGCTGGTATAGATATTGAGCAAAACGGTATCTTCTTTTTTTTCGCGCGCTAGTCGCTGCGATTCAACAAGGTGTGCAGTCTTATCTTCTTCAGATGATTGTGATATCGCTTCTTCGACTCGATTGATAACGACCCCTTGTTTATTCATTTCAATGGTTGCCTTGCCTTGACATTCATGTGGCAGGATACTATCGTAATAATGAAACTTTCCATGATCGTCCACACATTTTTTGAGTGCAGCAGATGCTGGCTGAACAAACACAAATATAATCGAAATCAAAATTAAACCGCGCATGGCCTTTCTCCTGTCATAACTTGAATTTAAAAACTGCAGTTGCATAACGTTCGCGTACGCGGCTTTTTTCTATAAGGCATAGGCGACGTAATTACTTGCTATTTCAGCGAATTAACGCTGCCAAAGACAATACCCATGAGGTTAGTCACTTAGAAAATAAATGGTGCAACTGAGTAATAAACACCAATTATTTTTCTAATTCGCTGTCTTTTGTAGCGATTAATTGCGATTTTTAGCTGAATCGGCCAACGCCATATTGCGCACGATAACGCTCAACTGCTTGCAGATTGCTTATCAGGTCACTTCTATTTTGAAGATGACTGGTCAGATCGTTTAGATCAACAATACTGATAACGGGTATCTGGTGAGTTTTCTTAACTTCTTGTACCGCAGAAAATTGTCCGCTGCCCCGCTCCATGCGATCAAGTGCAATAACGACCCCACCAGGCGTCGCACCTGACGATTGAATAAGATCGACCGATTCGCGCACTGATGTCCCGGCTGAGATAACATCATCCACAATCAATACACGCCCTGTTAGTGGGGCTCCGACGAGAGAACCACCTTCACCATGATCTTTTACTTCTTTACGATTAAAACAGAAAGGATAGTTATGCCCATGCTCAGCCAAAGCAATTGCGACCGAGCTGACTAACGGAATACCCTTATAGGCTGGCCCAAACAACGTATCAAACGGAAGCTGAGCGGCGAGAATCGCTTTCGCGTAAAATTGACCGAGCTGACGCAAAGTATCTCCATCATTAAATAAGCCAGCATTAAAAAAATAAGGGGAATTGCGTCCTGCTTTGGTCTTAAAATCACCAAAGCACAGCACATGATGGTTAATTGCGAACGCTATAAATGCTTGACGGAAATCGGACATAACCTTGATCAACCCAATAAAAATAATGTGATGCAAATTATAACGCTTAACCTGAATGGCGTCCGCGCCGCTGCAAGAAAGGGGTTTTTCCAGTGGCTTTCAACACGGCGGGCAAATATTATTTGCGTGCAGGAATTAAAGGCTCAAATAACCGATCTTACGGATGAAATACTTGCACCCCGTGGTTATCACGGCTATTTCCACTGCGCTGAGAAGAAAGGATACAGTGGTGTAGGCATCTATAGCCAACTTAAACCTGATCGTATTACCGAAGGGATCGGTATTGCCGAAATTGATCAAGAAGGGCGCTATTTATGTGCCGATTTTGACGGTTTAAGCGTAATTTCACTCTACCTGCCATCTGGGTCCAGTGGCGATCATCGACAAGCATCTAAATTCTTTTTTCTGGAAAAATTCTTCCCACTGCTGGAGACATTAGCAAATGATAAACGGGACATCATTCTATGCGGCGATTGGAATATCGCACATAAGGAAATCGACCTAAAAAACTGGCGCGCCAATCAAAAAAATTCCGGTTTTTTACCCGAAGAACGCGCCTGGTTAACCAATGTTTTAGACAAAGTTGGATTTGTTGACGTATTTCGACGACTCAACCCGGAACCCGGCCAATATACCTGGTGGTCAAACCGGGGACAAGCCTGGGCAAATAATGTTGGTTGGCGTATTGACTACCAGATTGCCACACCAAATATTGCCGATAAGGCAACAGATGCTTCAATTTACAAGACCGAACGATTTTCAGATCATTCACCACTTATTATCGACTACGACTACGAATTATGATGTTCCTGAAAATTGCAATTGACCGCTAAAATAAGGACTAACCGAATGAATAATAGGCTTATATGCTTAGTCCCATTACTCACCTTCTGGGTGAATGGCGCTATGACGTTCATAGCACGCCGCCTTTTGTCCCTGCCGGCGTTGCAATTCGTTGCAACAGCTCAATATTACGCCTCATTGCGCCTCTCCACTGACAAAAAGCGCCGCACACTAAATAACACCCAACTGCGATTTCTAGGATAATGAACGCCTTATCAAGTTGGTTATCTGCACTACGTATCTATGCCCACCCCCGCGTCTTGGGCATGTTGTCACTGGGCTTTTCTGCTGGACTGCCATTACTATTAGTTTTAGGCACACTGTCATTCTGGTTGCGCGAAGCGGG
>JAJFJI010000371.1 GCA_021774205.1 Nitrosomonas sp. | reverse complement strand
TGAAACATGCGGCCGCTCAGAATTCGTCGTCTTACGTTTTACGACAGAAAAAATCGTGCCTACCGGGCCATCAACATCAAGATTGGACGAACCATCCAGCGGATCCACTAGCACGAGGAAGTCAGATCCGGCATATTCATCTATGACAAGCAGTTCTTCTTGTTCTTCAGAGCCCACTGCGCAGACAAAACCGGTTGAGCGCATCTCATCAAGGAATATTTCGTCAGAGAGGACGTCCAGCACTTGCTGTTGCTCACCCTGCACATTCTCAGCGCCAGCTTGTCCCAATACGCCGCGGAAAATCGCGCCACGTAAAACGGCAGCAATTTCAATTGCCGCACGTCCTACACCTTGGATGACGGGCATCATCGAAGCACCGTTTTCTCCTTGTTTGGCAATACTATTCAGTGTAACCGACATATTCATTCTCCCAGATATTAAGCGAGCGTATGGTATCAGGTATGCATCTCAGAAACAAAAGTGGCGTATGGAACGTGTTGATAAACCGATACAATTTATGTCAGTATTTCACGATACAGGGATTGAATCAGATCAATTTTTCCTTTCGCTTCATCCAGTGTGTAAGAACAACTCGTTTCGGGGGGTAGTTTTTCGTCAACATAGGCGACCACGCGAAGGAAGTTGCGGGAAATTGGTATGCTTACCGGCTCATGCGCGGCGAAGAAGGATCGTAGGCGGCCTTGTGCTTCTAGTAGTTGATTTTGATTCGTATTTTCTTTAATTATATGGCCCAAAACGAAGAAAAAATCGTTATCTTCGGCATTTGGTGAACCGTGGTATTTGTGTAAAATATTCGCAGCATTGAATGCGCGGCGAAGCTGGTCAATAGATTTTGAATATTTGCCATTGCTATATGGCCAACCCATCGCGACAGCGAAATGACCTTGTATAGAAAAGGAGCGCATATATGGAACGACATCACGGCTTGTAAATGAATATGGGCCACCATCGACAAAACCGCCAATCGTTACGTCGAACGGAAGGAGTGATTCCTCTTTTAGGATCTGAAGGGCTGCTTTCAGATCCAACGACCGTATTTCATTTCGCATTTCCGCATAGTTGGTATTGATGATGTGTTTGTCCGCACGGCGGCCTTCAAGACCAATAATGGTACCGTGTACTTGTTGTAAAGAATAAGGAACAAATCCGTTGCCGAGCAAGTTGCTTAATTCGTTGATTGCGCCATTAATGAGCTGCGCGATTAGCGAGGGCTTGTCACCGTAATAGGCGACAAGTGTTACGTCCATTTTTCCAGGTTGCGTCATGCCCACTGGCTCAGTTACCTAGGCCGCGAATTATGAAGGATATAAAGTAAGTTCTGTTTGATTCTCTTTTTTTGCCCAGTATCCCGATAAATTATATTTGTGCGAATAAGGTTTTCATTTTGGAAAATATTTAACACCTTTGAGTGATCTGAAATCTTCATCCTGTGTCCATATTAGCGCATCAAATTTTTGTATACCTTTATCGATACTGTTTAAGTAAAACAATATGCCTATCGATGTAGGCTGTCAATGTGCAAAAAATAATTAGCGGGAAGTTTTTATGAGTGTATTGTTGTGCCATTTAGCAGGGTCAACGCCGTTGAGTTGAACTATAGTCTAGTCTTGGTTGGACATGCATTACGCACCTCTGTTGGAATTTACCCTGTTTTATACTTTCGTCAACCAGCTTTTCGCCAGTGAATGGCAACGTTAGCAATACCAATTTTCTCGGTGCTTGTTCGTCTAATGGTGATACGGTTTTCTCCTTGGTGCAAGAAACCTGGCGGGATCCGATCTATCCATGTAAACCATTGCTCATTCGCATTTTTATTCGCAGGGATGTCGAAGCTCGGTAAGTCTCGATCGTTAATCAAGATTTGGTGGTCGTTGTTCTCAGCTTCAAAATACTGTATGAGTAAAAATCCTATACTTGTAGGGTTGCCTTCAACATTGAAAGTGCGGGTGGCTACCGGGGTGCCCGTATTTAACTCATTGTCAAAATTTACCCACGTGAAATCTGAACGTGCCATCGTATTTTCTCCTTATCGGGGTCCGTGGATGCTACTGAGATCTAACTCGTAGAGATTGAACTCTCAACTAGATTACCAACAAGTTGAGTGGCAACGATGTGAGGAAACCCACAAGCAAATTCAAAATTCAGGGGAAATAAAATACAATTAACCCAGATTTCCATCCGGATTCTTTGTGAGAAATAATGACAAATCTAAGCCACTATAATTTTAAGAGGCTCAAATATATTCAATTGTTTTTTCAAATGACTTTCATTAGAAAAATTACCTACCAGAAAATCTGGGATCAATCGAAAACCTGATTATTGAACCTGTACAATGGTTCATTAAGAAAATTGCTAATGTATTTGACAATAAATGGTATTTTCGATAGATTTCTGTCGTACGGACATAGCATTTGAATCCCCTGCGTCAAAGATTTTGATCTTTCGCTTGAGTCTTTCCACCATCTCATAACGTTAAGCTAATATGAAGTTTTCTATTCTAATTATATTGTTTCTTGTTTCCAGCTTAGCAAATGCGGGACAATCATCACCCATCAAAGTACCCGACACCATAGAGGAGCGGGTAAAATCCTGTACGCTCTGCCATGAAGACATCGATAGGACGGGACTGAATGCCTATTACCCGCGTATTGCGGGTAAACCAGCCGGTTATCTTTTTAATCAATTGCGTAATTTTCGCGACGGTCGACGTTATTATCAGCCGATGGCTGTTTTACTCGAAAACATGTCCGATGAATATATGTTGGAAATTGCACGTTATTTTGCTTCGTTGCAATATGTTAATTCACGGTCAGAACCTCATAGCTTGCCTCCCGATGAAATACAAATCGCCAGGAAGCTTATTAATACGGGTGATTCAGCACGTAATCTGCCCGCCTGCAACGCTTGTCATGGAGAAGCGTTAATGGGCGTGGAACCCTTTATACCGGGTCTGCTAGGCCTGCCGCATGCGTATCTGGCGGCTCAGTTCGGCGGTTGGCGTAATGGTGGTGTCATGCGCGGTCAGACACCTGATTGCATGTCAGAAATAGCCAAAAAACTCACCCAGGAAGAAGTCTATGCGCTGGCGGCATGGT
>JAJFJI010000038.1 GCA_021774205.1 Nitrosomonas sp. | reverse complement strand
GACACTGTTTGAGATAATTCAGTAGATCTGGGTGGTAAAGGTGTTCGTCCATATTGCAGAGGATCACCCAATCCGCCTTATTTCGGCTTCTCTTCCAAATATTGTTATTAAACACATGAGCGCTGGCCACAAATGAATCAGGCTGCTTGTAAAAGCGGTCGATTTCGACTTTTGAATGCTTTGCCAGGATATCAAGCGAGGCGTCTGTAGATGCGTCGTCAAAAATGAAAAAACGATCGGCGATTGCGTCATAGTGCCGGAAATAATAAGGAAGTAATCTTTCCTCATTCCAGCAGAGGGAATAAATATGGATAATCATGTGTAGCAGAGGGAATGTGATTCAATAGTTATCAATTTCACAGAAATGATTACGAGATTAAATTTCGAGGTTTGTTAATCAGATAACTAATTGAATGGTTTTTTTGAAAACTTGCCGCCGCCACTTGGCTTGTTTTCCAAGCATTATTTTCGTAACGAAAAACATAATATTTAGAAGCCATTGCCGCTCTGTTATGTACATCTAATGAGTCTAACATCTTGATATTTTGTTTATTGTTTCTAGTGCTCCGTCATGATGGTAATGAAGGAGTACGAGTTGGTTTTAGATTAAATTATCACAATCGAAATTCTGTTTCATTGTCTCCAATAAGAAAATATGGATTGAAACAATGCCTTTTGTCGTATATGTTATTTGAAAAAGTTTTGGCTGTACATCTAAAACAAAAAACATTAACAAAACTAACATCTACTTGATTTTCATTTCAGCTATCTTTGTTATTGGAATAGGGTATTTTTTGCATTCTTTTTGTTAATCCTGGCGTGACGAGGGTTATTTATCACAGGACTATAATCAAGCATAGAATTCAAATAAGGAAATTAGCTTGTTCGCAGAATTGCGATAGGAAAAGGCTGTTCCTTTTTTTATGATATACGCTTATTTTTCCACTTCAGAGAATTTTAGGTTTTTTGGGCTCAGCCAAAATGCCTTAACAAAGGAATAAAGTTGTTTCGGGCGTTTCCTATGAGTAACATCTTGGCTTGGCAGCCTTATGTATTTATTTTTAGTGCAAAATCTTTTCTCAACTGTTTTTTCGAGGCTTAAGAGCATTTGCAGCCATCCAAAGCATATCTTGCGCTTCAATCAGATCCTGCTCCGAACGTTCATTCCATTCATTCATACGATCGCGAAAATCCGCAATTTCTCGAGTAAGATCAAGTTGTGTATAGTCCGGCGAGGTGAAAACTCTGGAAACAAGCGCCCGATCTGCTTTGAGACGAGGATACTGTGCATAGATGAGATCAGACGGAATGGGTAAGCGGTCATCTTTTACCCGACCGATGCCGCCGAAACCGAAAGGCACATCCGCGCTATGGACGATATCTGACAGGGTGTTCATAAATTGATAGCGCAGTAATTCGAAGTGGCTTTTCAGGCCAATATCAAGATGCAAATCGTTCAGTCCGATATGGATCTCATCGATTCCTTTAAGTTGCGCAATTTCATCAATGCGTACCGCTGCCGCTGCTGTTTCGACCAACAACGAGACTTCTGCTCGACCGTCAATGTATTTAATAAAATCTCTAGCATCTTCAACAGTCTTAAACATAGGGAGCATAAGCACTTCTGCGCCAGCTTCAATGAATTGATCGATTTCTTCCCCTAAACGAGGATGTGGCGGATTGGTTCGCACGAAAAGCTTGCTCTTTCTGAGGGCTTTTCGTAATGCAGGCAGCTGATTTTTTTCGTGATCAGAAATCCAGGTGTTCAAATGTTGCTGTCGTTGTGCTTTTCCTAGCATTTCAAGGTCAAGACCGATACGGTTGACCCCGGCCGCGTCAGCACGTCTAGCCAGTTCAACATCATTGGTGAAAAGCGTCAACACAAAATTGTTTCCGTAACTCATTTTCAGGTTCCTTCAGCCAGATTATCGATGGCGATTATATCCAACAACGCTTCGCCATTCAGATACCGCTTTACTTGACTTTCAATGAATGCTTCTAGTTTTTCTTGATGTTTAGGATGAAATGATGCGACTTTGGGTGTAATGAGCAGGCGTGGCGCACTCCAAACTGGATCAGATGGAGAAGACGGAACGGGTTCAACAACATCGAGCGCAGCACCTCCCAGATGACCTTCTTGCAGGATACTGACCAGCGCATCAGTGTCAATAATCCCACCCCGGCCCACGTTGACAAGCACGGCATGTTGCGGAAGTGCGCGCAAGATAGTCGCATCAAAGAGGCGGTTGGTGTTATTGGTCAACGGTAGGGTGATAAAGCAAAGGTCGACACGATGTAGATGTTCAAGCCAGCTATTATTGTCGCAAAATAATTCGTCGCAAACAGCATCTGCATCTGGCGAGTTCTTCCTTGTCACGCCAAGAACTGTCATTCCGTTTTGGCGCAGAATCATGGCTAACTCTCTCCCGATACAGCCTACACCAAAAACCATGGCGGTTTTAGGAAAAGAAATCATATTAAAAGGGGGATGCCATATTCCTTGTTGCTGCGCCTTAACTGCTTCGGGAATACGCCGCACAATTGTTAATGCAAGTGTAAAGGCATGCCATGCGATAACATCTGAAAAGGCTGTGCAACGGGTAAGAACCGGATTAACCCTGCGTAAATCAGAAGACAGTAGATGATGCGGCCCAGCTGCGGTGCTTTGCACCCACTTAAGGTGTCGTACATGCGGAAGCGCTTGGCGCAAATAGCGATGTCCAAGGATGACGTCCGTATCTGCAGCGTTCTCAATAGCAATATCTTCCGAATCGGCAACAACCACTGATAGATCTTTCCGCAGCTTTTTAAGCCGCTCAATGTGCAGCTGTGAAGGCCGCCCGTTACTATACATCAGTAAAAATTTGTTCATTTTGCTTTACGCGACTTTATTGAAACGCACCGGCGTTCTTTAAAATTTATTAGGGTCTTGCGAAACTGGTATTCAAACCTCCCCATTGCTGTAACTTGGGGCGTTACTGCTGACAGTGGTATTTCAGAAGAAGCCGCGTGGACGACAAGGAAATCTTTGTTAATTTTTTTCGATCCAATAGGCATTGATGGCTCCAACGTTTTTCAAGATTGATGCGACACAAGTCTGTGCAAAGCTCGGTATAGCATGTAATAAGATAATTAAGGCCCAGGTATTGTTAGTGGCGTAGTTTGAAATCCTTTTTTTTGGAAACACCACTTGATGATTGAAATTGGCCTTAAGTCGACCGGGAATAAAATTGGCTTCCTCGATCGCGCTGGAATTATATAAGCAGAGTTTATCCATCTTCTTATAGTGCATACCACGGACGATAAGATGACTTCTCTGGTCAGAATCTGGAAATGAATCCGGAACCATTTGATAATTTTCTCCTGGAATAGCGGTGATGTCTATTTTCTGGCGTTGTTTGAGATAGTTCAGCAAATCGGCGTGGTAAAGGTGCTCATCCATGCTGCAGATGCCGGCTCACTTTGTTGCGGCTTCGCTTCCAGATATTTTCGTTAAACATAGCAACGCTAGCTACGAATGAATCAGGCTGTTTATGGAAGCGATCAATTTCACCCTCTAGGTACTTGGCCAGTATTTTGAGCAAGGCATTCGTGGATGTGTTGTCAAAAATGAAAGAGCAGTCGGCTAGTGAATTGTAGTTCAGGAAGAAATTGGGAAGTATTCTTTCCTTGTTCCAGTAAAGTGAATAAATGTGAATAATCATGTGTATATACTCAGCACTGTACCAATACTTGATATTTAGGATGTAAGTTATGAATGCCAAGGTTTACAGAAGTAGTTGGGTGCAAGGCTAAATGGCTCGCGTATGGCCTGTCAACCCCTACATGCGAAGCAGTGGTTCGGATTAAATAATCTTGCACTTCTTGTTCCGGTGTTTAGCCAGACAGCAGGTTTACCCGAGGGATGGATAAGACTTTAACTGCGATTTTCAAGAGATGACCGCATAATCGTTTGTAGGCCATATATTAAAGTCGGGGAGGCGGTTTATGATAGCTTCGTTGTAATCATCCCATGCACAACGGATAGATTTTTCATAGCCATATACGGACATGCAAGATATTACTTGCTTAATAATCGCACAACCTTAATTTGCGGCCTCTAAAGCAGAGGTTCGTTGTATTGTGTGAAGTGTCATGCTTTTGTTTGAAAGATCAAGTAATCTATCCAAAGCTTGTTGACTTGTTTTTATTCGTTTAGCCATGGCCGTTTTATTCAGCTCTTCGTTTTCTGGCAAGCGCCTTTTCAACTTGTAAAAATGAGCGAATATTTTTAATTTTTTTAATCATTTTAGAAGTGTACTAATTACGACACATCAATGTCAAATAAGAAAAAACGAATTATCATTTTGACAGCTGAAGTTTCACTATTTTTCAGAATCTGTGATTCAATTATCAAATATTTAACCTGGATTATCCATTGAGGATAAATTTAATGGAAAATCTAGGTCTAAGGTTAAGCGGTGCTTTCTTTTTGGCGGTTATAGTGTTCCGATATTAACCTTGTTTGTAATAGAGTAAGATTAATATCAGAGCTGACTTACTTTCCAAAAGAAAGCACGGCTTTGGCCATTTTTTTTGTTTATAGTAGAATTTCAGCAAAAGATTCAATTTTTTCAGAATTATTTATATTTTTTCAGCTAATGCTCATAAAAACATTTTTGTTAGTGATTTTCCTGATGGCTGCTATAACATCGGCAAAAGCAGAATGGGTTATGGTGGGTACTGAGTCTGCGCAAGGAGAAACTCATTATTTTGATCCAGAAACTACAATAAAGAACGGTCATCTTAGAAAAATATGGGTGT
>JAJFJI010000370.1 GCA_021774205.1 Nitrosomonas sp. | reverse complement strand
TGAAAACTCTGAAAATTTGCCAAGTTAGGAAATTAGGGGTATCAAAATGCATTGGTCGTGGTGAGATCGTTTCTTATACGGCAATCTGAGAGGTCAAATTGCAAGTCCAAAAATTGAAGATGAGTTTTCACACAGTCTGGGCCAAAACCAGTCTGTTACCCGTTTCCAGTAAACGGCTGGTCAACCTTAAAAAGCGATCATTCAGTAATTTTATATCTATAAGCAAAAACTTAATGAAATAAGCTGGGTCAAAACCCATACAGGTACGTAATAACCAATAGCGTTAATTGTTCTGGAAATTATTGTTTGTTCTGCCCTCCTTATGCAATAACGTTGTTCAAAAGGGTTTTAAGGCAAGTTGTAGTAATATGCGTTAAGAACTAAACTAGATACTAAAATTCAATTAATTAACATTAAAAAGAATTTAAAATATTTTATTTGCAAGCCTCTGAATGATAGTGCCTGAAGATATTAGCTCTTTATTCGTATGTAATTGAATTTGTTTATACTTCTCAAATAGGCGGACACAATGGTCAATATCAATACGACAACACCCCCTTTCATTACGAATACGAATACTTTTGGTAATAAATCTGTCTTTGTCAGTGAACTTCTCTCTGATCTTCGAAATGTTCGTATAGAACCGGAAATTTCTACGGTATTTAAGATTGATGATGACATCATACTTGTTTTTAATGAGAAGGTTATTTCAGGTGGTGGCGAGATTGTGATCAGCAGCGATACGGATACTCGCCACATTAGTATCGAAGATGCCAACCAAGTGTCATTTGAATCACTGAAAGCATTCTTGTCTACTTCGGTCGCAGGTGGTGAACTGCGAACTAAGCTCCTGGAACATGGTGCGCTAATCATCAATCCGGAAACTGATTTGCTGCCTGATTCGACTTATACAATCCAAGTAGACGATGGTGCGCTTGCAGATTCTGCTGGAAATGCGCTCGCAGGCTTCAATGACATTGCTATTATGACTGTTGATTCAACACCTAATCTTATGGGGAATAATCCGATTGATGGCGCTACAAATTTCAAAGCGGATAAAAATCTTTTTCTCTTTTTTGATGAAACAGTTGTCGCAGGTTCTGGAGATATTGTTATTAGTAGCGATACGGACACGCGAACTATTGATATTAATGATGCCAGCCAGGTCACATTTGATGATAAGGGTATCGTAACCATCAATCCGCAAGAAGATTTGACTCCAAATACTGTCTATACACTACAAGTACCTGATGGGGCAGTGGCCGACATTGAAGACAATATTTTTACCGATTTTAATTCGATAACTTTTACGACCATAGCGGGCTCGCTTCCACAACTTCTATTCAGTAATCCGGACAATGGTTCAAGTGAATTTCAGGTTAATGACAATATCGAACTGCATTTTGATGAAGCAGTTAAAGCTGGCACGGGTAATATAGTTATCAGTAGTGATTCAGATGTTCGAACGATTGCTATCAATGATACCAGTCAGGTTACCTTTGATAGCTTTGATAGGTTTGATACTGTGATTATCAACCCAACAGATGATTTGATGCCTGATATGTCTTATACAGTACAAATAGCTAGTGGCGTGATTACTGATCAATCCGGCAATGCTTATAACGGTTTTGACAATGGCTCTATCTCTACAATTGAAATCCAGCCGTTCTCATTATTTGGCACCATAAGAGATGGGAGAGTATCATCTCTTAAAACGGATGAAAGTATCGCAATTGGTTTTTCAAATTTTGTTATCGCAGGTAGCGGTGACATTACTATCAGTAATGGCTCAGACATTCGTACCATTGCCATTGACGATACTAGTCAGGTTATATTTGACCCAACAGATAGCATTGTAATTATTGACCCCAAGGAAGATCTGATTCCAGATACAACCTATACCGTTCAAATACCCAGTAGTGCAATTATTGACACGGAAGGAAATCTTTTTGCTGGCCTCAATGAGGCTTTTATAACAATAATTGATCCAGGACCTATTTTTCTACCTGTTCCACCTATTCCTTTTAATACTTTCAAAGCTGATCATGATTTTGTGTTAGCTTTTGATGAAGCAATTATCGCGGGTGAAGGTGATATTGTTATCAGCAACGGTGTAGATGTGCGTACGATTGCGATTGATGACGCCAGTCAGGTTACATTCATGGGCCAATCTGTAGTTATTGACCCCAATGATGATCTTACTCCTGGACAATATACCGGAACAATAACCAGTGGCGCGATTACAGACAGGACAGGAAATACATTTGCTGGTATCAGTGACGCTTCTTTTACGGTGAACGATGCAGCACCAATATTAACTGGTAGCAATCCGAATAATGGCGACACAGATTTTAGGATTGATGAAAATTTCATGCTATTTTTTGATGAATTTGTTGCGGCTGGAAGCGGTAACATTCTCATCAGTAACGGTACAGACACAAGGGCCATCGCTATCGATGATGCCAGTCAGGTAACTTTTGAAGAATTTATTAGGCCGAACACATTTGCCCCTCCTATTAAAACTGGAATAGTAATTATCGATCCGACAGAAAATCTTGTTTCGGGGACGACTTATACAGCAGAAATAGCCCCAGGTGTTATTACAGATGCAGATGGAAATCCTTATGCAGGAT
>JAJFJI010000369.1 GCA_021774205.1 Nitrosomonas sp. | reverse complement strand
GCGTTATCAGCAGGATTTAGAAAATTTGCAGGAATTTTGGTTTTGACTTGTGCTATTGGGGGTATTTTAATTTGGCAGTATCAAGAATATGAAGAGAACCAATCCAGAAAGATGATTTTGCCATCAGAATTAACTTTTGAGAGCGTATCATTAGAATCTTCAAATGGTAACTACGATTTTATTGGTCGTATAATCAATAATTCAGATAAACACGCTTTAAGTGGGGTGCAATTTAAACTTACAGTTAAAGATTGCGCAAAAAACGACAAACGTGACTGTATTATTATCTCAGAAGTAGACGAATACATTTATATTAATATTCCGCCGAAACAAGCCAGAGATTTTAAAAAATATATTTATCTGTACTCAGCCATAAATATAAGAGGTGAATTAGTTTTGGACTATTCAATTGAATATGCCGAGACAGAGTAAATATGTTAATTAACATAAACTTGCAAAGGTTCAATGGTTTTTTTTAGTGCATTTGGTATTTAATTCTGGAAACCTGTCGACTGAAGTGCGTTTGTGATTGAATTTATTTTTTAAGACAGTTTTTGCCTTGCAATATGGGACGAGCCATAACCTGTTGCCGTGTTAGTATTTTCATTAAAGTGGCTAGGGCAAATACTGAGGTAGTCAGTTTATTAGTGATTTCATTTTCCAAGCCACCAGTACCATTCCTAAGAAAGCGGATACAGCACTAATGGTAAATGTCATTTCTGCGCCCACCTCGTCCCAGGTGTAACCACTCAAAATAGCACCTAATGTGCCACCCACCCCAAACGCAACGCTGGTATATATTGCTTGACCTTTAGCCTGGTGCCGTCCATGAAAGAAATGATGCACTACCATTATGGCCGCGATATGGTGAGTGCCATAAGTTGCCGCATGCAATATCTGAGCAAGCAATATGACCAATACCCACTCAACTCCCCAGCCAATCATCAGGAAACGCAAAATGGCACAAGCAAAACTAAAAATTAGAATTGCTTTTAAACTGAAACGCAGCATCATCCATGGCATCAGGAAAAATACACCGATTTCACAAATAACCCCAACTGCCCATAACCAACCGACAAATCCCTTATCATAACCTTGCTCCACCAGATAAATAGAGAAAAATGTATAGTAAGCACCATGTGCAAATATCATCAATAAACTGGATATAAGAAAAGCAATCACTTCCGGATGTTTGCAAACTTGTCGTATAGAATCTTGATCCACGGGGTAACCAACAACTTCCGTTTCAGGGATATGGTGTGAAAAAATCACAATTCCCAGCTTAAAAGCCAATACCACCCAAAGCAGCCAGACAATATCTACCACATCCAGCAGATAACCCATGCCCACGACCGCTAAAATAAACCCTACCGATCCCCAAGAACGAATTCGGCCATATTTGTCTGTGCTATCACCCAAGTGAGATAGTGTAATTGCCTCAATCAGTGGTAATGCAGCACTCCAGCAAAAGCTCATTAACAGCATTACCAGAAAGATCCAGACAAAGGATTCTCCCAAGAAGAAACCACAAAAACTAACAAGCCCGCTAATCGCAGCAAGCTGCACAACCATAACCCGCCGCCCAGTATGATCTGCCAGCCACCCCCATGCAGCCGGCGCGAAAATACGCGTTACCAACAGCAGCGACATCAAAATGCCAATCTGCAAAGCACTGAATGAGAGCGATTGGAGGTACAAACTCCAGTAAGGCGCAAATGCCCCAAGAACAGCAAAATGAAAAAAATAAAAACCGGAAAGGCGCCAATAAGGAAGTGGGTGCATCAAGCTTGGTTAGCCCTGGAAGTTGATGAGTTAAGTTGCGTGGTGAAACTAAATCTAAATGACAAATTGCATGCGCCAGCTAAACTAATTGCCTGGATTATACAGCCTCACAAATCTAATTACCTTTTAGGTGATTATCGAATTCACCTGTATTTATCATTATTAAGAAAGCTGTTATTCTGGAGCCGATACAACAGACTATCGGCTTGGGCATTAGATTGTTAAAATCATTAGTCTGGCGAATTTTTGAGCGGCTACACAACGCGATTACCATACCCTTCGGTCTCATACACTAGCTTGGTACTTTAGCTTCTTTTTATGGACAGCACAAAAAAATATAAAAATGAAGTTTCTGAAATTTACGGACAAGGCGCTCAGGATTTCTCAGATTTCTTTAAGGATGCGCATGATTTTTTAGAGCCTGATAGAAGAAAATTCATAGAATCTATGCCGAGCAGCGCAAAAATTTTGGACTGTGGTTGTGGGCCTGGGCAGGATTCAGAAGTTTTTGCAAAGCTCGGATTTAATGTGACTGGAATAGACATCACCCCAGAATATGTAAAAATGGCTAAAAGGAGAGTTCCCAAAGCAAATTTTATGCAAATGGATATGAGAGAAATTAGTCTGCCTGTCGACACCTTTGATGGCGTTTGGGTTTCTTTTAGCTTGCTCCACATTCATCAAGCTGATGTCCCACAGGTATTAAGTAATCTTAAAAAGATTATGAAGGCCCATGGCAAAATTATGATTGCTCTTCATCGAGGTCCAAAAACTGATTGGGTAACGGCAAATATATCAGGCATAAATCACAATTGTGAAGTTCAGGAATGGATTCAATCTGATTTTGAGCGAATAATTCAAGAGAATGGATTTAAAATTGAATATTCACGCCCATTTGAACGGCCTGGCGGTCGATTTCCTTTGCTGAGCATAATGGGGTCTATCCAACAAAGGTACCAATAGCGACTCAGTAGGATCGGATTATTTCCTGAATGGCCTGTTCAAACTAAAGTTCATCAAATATGACCCTTTGCTAGATAAAAGGAGCCATTTATTCATTTTTGTTGTCTTAACTCATAGATGTCTTCTGGCGAGAAATGCCGGTAAAAATTGTTTGTCCAGCCCCAAGCAGAGGCGAAAATCGGGATGGTATCGGGCTAGCATAGAGAATCGAAACGTGCTATTTTTAATTCAGACTTGACAGTAATTTTTACTCTGAACCCGAGGGGCCTGCATACGGCTCTGTGTTTTTTTGAGCAACAATGCCAAAGTGACTCGAAAAATTCTCAAGCGCATGATTCCCTAATTTTTGAAATCTTTTTTATTCAAGTTTACTCGTGGTTTTAGTATGCAGGGGAAAAGCGGGAGTCTATGCCGAAAGACTCGCGAGTTACGATAATTATAAGGTATTGATCCAAGGTGCGGGATCTGGATCTTGGATAGTATGCCCAGGTGGCTGAACGCTTCAGATATTAATAATGGATAAGTCGAGACGATGCTCCAAGCCTTGGACCTTTTTCTTTTTGCAATACACTGTATCGTTATCAGCTTCAACCTGACCGGTTGGATCTGGACGCGCACACGGCGCTGGCATTTGGCCTCAGTGGGGCTCACCTTATTTTCCTGGTTGGTGATGGGGATATGGTATGGATTGGGCTATTGCGCTTTGACGGATTGGCACTGGCAAATCAAACAGGAGCTAGGTGAGACTAATTTACCTAACTCCTTTCTCATTTATTTTTTTAACGATGTAATGGGATTGAGGCTGGAGACTAGCTTTATAAACAGGGGTGCAGGAACCGCCATTGCAGTTGTTACCCTTTTGTCGATTGTGTTAAATTTTTGTGACTATCGGCGATACCGTTTGTCGCGAAACTTGTCAGAATCAAATTAATGACGTAAATATTGGGCCATGGGAACTAGGATTTGGAATGGCAAGATTTTATTACGTGACTTCAAAGACCAGGGCATCCTTGGGCTCATCCATGGAGGTGCGGGGCCAATGGATCCGAAAAGTGAACGGGTAGTACTTGCGTCTAATTCGATTCGTTCCATAGGTGAGGACCTTCAAAAATGGAGTGCGGTGCCTTATTCCTACTCCCAGTTTTTGGATAGCCATTGTCCAGTTAACAACCAGTGCGAAGGTATTGTGTTGTTGGGAGCACGCTACCTGGAAGATAATTCTTTATTTAATGCAGGCTTGGGGGCGGCTCTACAGGAAGATGGAATACCCAGACTGAGTGCCGCATTTATGAGTAGTGAGCAGCAGAAGTTTTCAGCTGTTATGAATGTCACAGAAGTATTGCATCCCTCGGAGCTGGCTTTCTATTTACAAGGGCAACGCTTTTGTGTGTTGGACTGCCAAGGTGGCAACAATCTGGCTCGTGATTTACAAGTCCCTCGGGCGGAATTGCGGACTAGGAGAAGATTCGATCGTTGGGTAGAGCTTAAACGCCAGACACTGGAAGGCATTCCGACGGCTGATGCAACTGGCACCATAGGATGTGTCGCAGTTTCTTCCTGCGGAAAGTTAGCAGCAGTCACCAGCACTGGTGGTGTGGGAAATGAGGCAGTCGGCCGGGTTGGTGATACGCCAACTATTGCTGGTAACTATTGTACCAATAAAGTAGCGGTTAGCTGCACAGGCTATGGTGAAGAGATCGTGAATATCGGCCTGGCTCCGAGGATTGCAGCCAGGGTGGAGGATGGTATGTCATTGGCTGTGGCAATGAATAAAACTTTGCAGGAAGCCGGGCAATTGGATTATCAATTGGCGGCAATTGCTGTGGCCAGGGATGCAAACCAACAGTCGCTGGTTTGGTGTGCAGGCACCACAACTAAGTTCTTTACCTGGTCGGGGTTTTCGGACCGCAACCGCTGGGATAGTTCGGCAGAGCCAACTGGATCATAATTATTCATTCAAACTGATGCAAGTATCGGGTAGCGTATCTGGTGGCGACGAATCAGAGACGCAATTTTCTACTATTTGTGCTTGCTGGTATTCTATGCGGGAGTGGGGGATCAACCGCGATCAAAGCCGGTTCAAGAAATTTTTACTGTGGCTAGTGGTGATACCAATCATTATGCTTGTAGCGTTGGTGGGTATACCGTGGGCGGTTTTTGGCGGCGACTATTTGGATGTTTTCGGCGAAATGTATCGCACCTGGTAATCCAACTTGATGGAGTGTTCTTGAAAGGTCCAAATTAAATTGCCAAAGGCTCTCCAATGAGACTTTTCAATACTTCTCCTGGCTAAAGTGGGGTGTAAATTTTATAGATTGGGGAATTGAACTTATGTTTCCCCTCACTGACAAAATGACGCTTTCATGCCTCGGTCATAATACCCATTGTTACCACTCCAGAATTCTCCGGCTAAATGCCAGGTATCTAGCAATCTTCGGTGGAAACTTTTCAACCTAAATCTTCGGTTGGGTGGTGTTTAGCGTGCGTTGTTGTTTCTTTTTGGCAAGGCGCAATAACTGGTTATTACAACGAATTGCAACGCAGTAAAAAAGAAAGAAGGGCGTTCTATAAGCATCATAGTGTTCCTCATCTTAAAGGGGGGTGTCATATAGAAAAATTTGAGTCTTCTTTTTATGAGATTACTTATTACTGTAGCGGTTAACTGAGGATTTTAGGTTTAACGCTGCTTCACCCAAAATCCTGGTACGTTTTGCACGCTGATTGATAATCTCAGGGAACTTGGCGCTTGTCAATCATTCTTAAATATGAGGCAGTATGAATAAAGTTTACATTACGCTTGAGGTTGTGCATAAGCATCTTGCTAGCGTTAACAAAGTTGACTTTTTCGGCATTGATAGAAGAGTCTGGGAAAATTTTCTTCAGATTTAAATAAGTTAAAAGCGGAGTTAGGTATGGCAGACGCAACATATCAGTGATCCATTCGATCAATGGAGAAAAATGGTCAAAGGGTGATTCCCATTACAATTAATTCAACCTAACCTGAATATGGAGGTGATGTCTATAGAATAATCAATGGCCGTAAAAAAAGATGGCACATGTTCTGCTTTTATCAACAAACAGTGGGGTATATATCATGAAAAATATATCAACTATTTTAGCAGCCGGAATTTTAGCGCTTTTCTTCAGTGGTCAAATCAATGCATCTGGATATTCAGGGGAAACTGAATCTGGAGGAGTTGGTTTCATGGCAGAAGCAATCGAACATGCAAAGGAGGCCAAATCACATAAAGCGCATGCGAATCATATCCATAAACATGCGAAGAAGAGCTTAGAGTATGTTCAAAAAGCAGAGATTGAAGCGATTGAGCATGGAAACACGGAGGGAAGGGTTTATATAACTGAGTCAATCCAACACTTGGTTGAAGCTATAAGACACGCTAAAATGGGGCATACGGATATCGCTGGCGAGCATATTGCTGATGCGTTAGAAGAGATGCATCAATTTACATCCAAATGAGTTATTTACCCTATCTGGCAAGGTGATATGCTAATTCATGAAGTTGCAGGAGAGTAATCATAAATGCAACAATACTAGGTTTGGTTGTACTAGCTCAGACCTGATCTGACAGTTACCCGTTTTTTTAGGCGTCTGTCAGTTTAGATTTGAGCTAAATTCTTTTCAGCCCAAATCGATTGTCCATCAAGCAATGTTTCTAGTTGTGTGCGGCCACAGCACATTTTTCCTTGATGGGTGCGTTCATTGTTATAGTAATTTATCCATTCGTCTAGATCTTTCTGTAGTTCCTCCATGGTTGAATAAAGTTTTTTCCTGAATGTGATTTGATAAAACTCATTTAGGATTGTTTTGTGGAAACGCTCACAGATACCGTTAGTCTGCGGTGACATGGCTTTTGTCTTGGTGTGATCAATGTCATTAATCGCCAAATACAGT
>JAJFJI010000368.1 GCA_021774205.1 Nitrosomonas sp. | reverse complement strand
TATTTATGACTTTTTTAGCGTTGCGCTCGGTTTTTTATTAGATGGATAGGATTACTTTTTCTTATTATCTTTTTACTACTAAATTATTGCTATTTTCTAGCACAATAAATTGATATGACAATTATTTCTACATTGGCTGCGTTTATTCTGGCTTTGGGTGTATTGATCACCTTTCATGAATTTGGCCATTACCTGGTGGCGCGTTGGTGTGGCGTCAAGGTATTGCGTTTTTCAATTGGCTTTGGTCGGCCTTTGTTCCGGAAACGATGGGGTAAAGATCAAACTGAGTGGGTGATTGCGGCTATTCCACTTGGTGGATATGTGAAAATGCTGGATGAACGGGAGGGTAAAGTCATGCCTGAGGATTTGCCACGTTCATTTAATCATCAGCCTGTTTCACGGCGTTTTGCTATCGTAGCTGCCGGACCAATTGCCAATTTTTTGCTGGCCATTTTATTGTATTGGGTAATATTTATACTTGGTATTAGCGGCATTAAACCAATATTAGGGCCGGTTGTTCCTGCAACCCCTGCCGCTTTTGCATCTTTTGAGGCTGGAGAAACCATTGTAGAAATTGACGACGAACCGGTTGCCAGCTGGCAAGAGATGCATTGGAAACTGTTAAAGCTCGCGCTCGATAAATCCCCAGATATAAAGCTGGAAACGGTCAATCAGAAAGGCGAAATCGCACTGCGATACTTGGATCTTAGTAATTTTACTGCCGATGAACTGGATAGTGATTTTATAGACAAGATTGGGTTGAGTATCTATCAGCCAGTCATAAAACCGATCATCGCTCAGGTGATTGATAATGAGGCTGGTTACAGAGCGGGCCTGATGGAGGGCGATGAAATTTATGCAGTTAATGGGGAAGAAATCGTTGACTGGAAAGAATTAGTGGATCTGATACGTTCTAATCCAGATCAGCCCGTAGTGATGGAAATTTTACGTGGCAATGATTTTATCCGTATAGACGTTACGCCTGATGCGGCAATGGAAAATGGTGACAAAATCGGGAAGGTTGGTATTGCGCCGCAGGTCGATTATGCTGAATTGGAAAACTTATTGGTGACCGTCAGTTATCCAGTCGGGATTGCCATGCTTAAAGCGATTGATAAAACGTGGGAAACAACAATATTAACATTTCAAATGTTAGGTAAAATGATAATAGGTGACGTCTCCTGGAAGAATATCAGTGGCCCTATTTCAATTGCTGATTATGCAGGGCAGACTGCGCAGATGGGATTTGCTGCTTATATCGGGTTTCTTGCACTCATTAGCGTTAGTTTGGCTGTACTAAATTTATTGCCGATCCCAGTGCTAGACGGAGGACACTTAATGTATTACCTCATTGAGATTATTAGAGGCACTCCCCTGTCAGAGAAAGCGATGATGATCGGTCAACAGATCGGGATGGCAATGTTGTTTACATTGATAACTTTTGCCATATATAACGATATTCATCGGCTTGTTGCTGGTTAATCATCTAGAAAAACTGCGGTTGGCAGCTAAAATAACAACTAACCGGATGAATTATTTTTACATATGCTCAACTACGCTACTTGCATTCAGGCTGACTAATGCTATGGCGCCTATAGCAGCGTGCTTATCTTTGTTTCTACCAACGCTGACATTTGATGTAAATGTTGACGATCATTCCGAATTACATCTTGCCATAAATATAGAGCAGCAGACGCTAAACTTTACCCAGCTGCAGTTTTTAGGATAATGAAGCTCAAGTCTCTCATTACGTTTCTTTTTCTATTCTATTCTGTTTTTTCCTGGGCTAGCGATTCGTTTATCGTTGAAGATATTCGGGTGGAAGGCATACAACGAACCGAAGCGGGTACCGTTTTTAGTTATTTGCCTGTAAAGGTTGGAGATGTACTTGATGAAGAAAAAGCTGCTGATGCAATCAAGGCACTTTATGCGACGGGTTTTTTTAAAGATGTAAAATTAAAATCTGGAAACGGCATATTAATTGTTCTGGTAGAAGAACGCCCTGCAATCGCGGAAATTATCATCAATGGCGCTAAGGAATTTGAAGAAGACAAACTAAAAGATGGTCTGAAACAAGCCGGCTTGTCGGAATCCCGAATCTTTAGCCGCTCTATTCTGGATAGAGCGGAGCATGAATTAAAGCGGCAATATATCAGTCGAGGTAAATATGCGGTAAAAATCACCACGACGACCACGCCGTTGGAGCGTAACCGAGTCGCTGTCAACTTTGACATTGATGAAGGTAGAACCGCCAGAATCCGACAAATTAATTTCGTAGGAAACGACGCATTTTATGATAAGGAATTGCGAAAGTCGTTCGTGCTTAGCACCCCGGGGTGGTTGACTTGGTTTACTAAGAATGACCAGTATTCGAAACAAAAGTTATCCGCTGATCTGGAAACGCTGCGATCATATTATCTTGACCGTGGGTATCTGGAGTTTGATATCGAGTCAACTCAAGTCTCGATCACGCCTAACATGCGTGATATTTATATCACCGTCAACATCACCGAAGGTGAGCAGTATACAGTCGATAAAATTGAATTAGCCGGTGAGATGATCGTGCCAGAGGAAGAACTGTATCGGTTAATACAGCTTGTGCAATACGATGTATTTGCGCGTGAAAAATTGACAGAATCGGTTAAACTTATTACTGACCGTTTAGGCGACGATGGTTATGCGTTCGCAAATGTGAATGCATCTCCAGTAGTGGACGCGGAAAAGCGGCAAGCGTCATTCACTTTTTTTATTGATCCAGGGCGGCGGGTATATGTCAGGCGTATTAATATCTCAGGCAATCATCGCACACGTGATGAAGTGATCCGGCGGGAGTTTCGTCAAATGGAGGGCGGCTGGCATTCAACGTCAAAAATAAATCTTTCCAGGCAGCGTATCGATCGCTTGTTCTATTTTACCAGTGTAAATATAGAAACACCGCCGGTGTCTGATGCGCCTGACCAAGTTGATATTGATGTCAGTGTAGAGGAGAGACCAACGGGCGCTATCATGTTTGGCGCGGGTTTTTCTGATCGGCAAGGGATAATCCTCAATGGTTCCATCTCACAAAACAATATTTTTGGTACTGGAAATAGTCTTAACCTTTCGGTTAATACAGGCAATATTAACAAAATCATGTCTGCTTCTTTTACCAATCCTTATTTTACCGTGGATGGGATCAGCCTGGGTTTTGACATATTCAAACGTGATTTTAATACGCGTTCTTTGTCCAGAGTAGGGAGATTTAGAACGAATACGACAGGTGCAACTGTTCGCTTTGGGATTCCAATTGCTGAGAATGATATTGTTTCATTTAGTGTGGGTGGCGAGCGAACAGATCTTAGGGTATTTGATGACAGTCCACAACGCGATAAAGATTTTATAGAAGAATTTGGAAATCCCACCAATAATTTCCCGCTAACCGTAAGCTGGGCGCGTGACCGACGAGATAGCGCCATCTATACCACTTCGGGGACAACGCATCGGCTATTTGGTGAAGTTAGTGCGCCCGTCGGTGATTTGAAATATTATAAAATTAGTTATGCGCAGAAAACATTTTATCCGCTTTCAAAAACTTTTACCCTGTTGCTGAATAAGGAAGTAGGTTTTGGCGGGGGCTATAATGGAACATCATTGCCTTTCTTTAAGAACTTTTTTGCGGGCGGTAATAATTCGGTACGTGGATATGATCTTAATACACTGGGGCCGAAAGACGAAAACGGCCTTGCTTTAGGGGGGAATAAGCGTGTTGTTGGGAATGTAGAGGTACTGTTTCCTGTTCCTTTTATGCCGGATGATCGATCTCTGCGCTTAAGTCTCTTTTTGGATGGCGGGACCGTATTTGATAAGATAGAACTTGATGAAATGCGCTATTCTGCTGGACTGGCTGTTTCCTGGATTTCTCCAATGGGGCCGCTGAAAATAAGTCTTGCGCAGCCATTGAATGATAAAGAGGGTGATAATTTGCAAGCGTTCCAATTTCAGTTCGGGCAGAATTTCTGAATTTAATATAGATCAAGGTTAGGAGAAAAAATTGCCACGGAAAATTCTATGGTTGCAGATCGTGATTGCCGCAAGTATTGTTGTTGCTTCTATGGTCTGCTCCTTTAGTGTATTGGCCAGCGATATTAAAATCGGGATTGTTAATACTGTTAAGATATTGCGTGAATCAGCGCCAGCGATAAGCGCTCAAAAAAAGATCGAGCAGGAATTTTTACCGCGAGACGAGCAGATCAAGAAAATGGCGGCAAGCGTTGAAGCGTTGCAAAAACAATTGGAACAAGAGAGTGATACTTTGGGTGAGACGGGACGACGTGGAATGGAGCGTAAACTTGCCACTATCAGTCGTGAGTATCAACGGGCTCAACAACAAATGCAGGAAGATTTTAGCCTACGTCAGAACGATGAACGTGGGCTGATTGTGGAATATATCAATAAAGCAATTGATAATATTGCAGAAGCGGAGAATTACGACTTGATCTTCCACTTACAAGATACCGTTTTTCGTAGTGAGCGCATTGATATTACTGAACAAGTGATGAAAGCCTTGGAAGATAAATAGTTACTATAGGGGAAGCAAATGAGTGCCATGGACATTCATGAAGTATTAAAATATTTGCCACATCGTTATCCTTTTTTGCTGGTAGATAGAGTCATCTCTTATGAGCCAGGAAAAGATATTGTCGCCCTCAAAAATGTAACGATCAATGAACCCTTTTTTAACGGTCATTTCCCTCATCATCCTGTAATGCCGGGTGTTCTGATTGTTGAGGCTTTGGCGCAGGCGGCTGCTATTCTTACATTGAGGACTATGGATTCAAAAAATTCGGATGATTCAGTGTATTATTTTGTTGGTATAGACGGGGTACGTTTTAAGAAGCCAGTAATGGCGGGGGATCAATTGATTCTCAAAGTTGCCATTGAGCGGCAGATTAAAGGTGTTTGGAAATATTCAGCAGAAGCTGAAGTCGATGGTAAGCTTGTCACGAAAGCTAAATTAATGTGTACTGCGCGCAGCGTCAAATAGGCGTTACCCGTGATTCAGATGATGCTTTTGGGTTAAATGAATATCGTCTGATTTGTGGCGTGGATGAGGCTGGTAGAGGGCCATTGGCGGGGCCGGTATTTGCGGCATGTGTGATCCTGGATCCTGGTCGAAAAATTGATGGGTTAGCTGACTCAAAAAAAATTAGCGCAAAAAGACGTGGCAATCTTGCAATAATGATAAAGAAATTTGCCAGCGCCTGGGCGGTCTCGTCCGCTTCCGTTATGGAAATCGAACGGTTAAATATTTTGCAGGCCAGTTTGCTAGCCATGAAACGCGCCGTTGAAAATCTGGCCATTGTCCCAGATATGATACTTATCGACGGGAATCATGGCCTGCATCTGGATATGCCGATGCGAACAATTATCAAGGGTGATAGTTTGATACCGGAGATTTCAGCGGCTTCAATTTTAGCAAAAACGGCCCGTGATGCTGAGATGCTGGCGTTACATCAACGTTTTCCACTTTATGGATTTGATCAGCATAAGGGATATCCAACCAAGAAGCATATCGCTGCATTGCAGGCGCACGGGGTGTCATCGGTGCATCGGCGGAGTTTTGCGCCGGTAAAAGCAGCAATCAAATGTCGGAATTAGTACTCCCCGAATCGCTGAGCCCATCAGTGCTACCTTGGAGTGCTAATGTACTTTATCCACTGCTTTTTTAAGCAAATAGAGTTTTTCCAGTGCTTGTCTCGGACTTAGTTCGTCTGGTTTCATGGTTTGTACCATTTCGACCACAGGATGTTGCGGCGGTGTCTCTTCAAAAATTTCAGAAATGGTGGAAAATAATTCCAGTTGTGGTTTTTTTTCGGTGCTTTCCAGTTTTATTAAATGCTTTTTAGCTGCTTTGATGACGGGCCCTGGTACGCCGGCTAATTTTGCGACCTGCAATCCGTAGCTTTTGCTTGCTGCTCCTTCGCTGACTTTATGCAGGAATACAATATGATGTTTGTGTTCTATGGCTTCGAGATGAACGTTTTTTGCTTGGCTTAATTCTGCTTCAAGCCTGGTCAACTCAAAGTAATGGGTGGCAAAAAGGGTATAGCTCTGATTTTTCTTCAATAGGTGGCAGGCTATGGCGTAAGCCAATGCGAGACCATCGAATGTAGAAGTGCCTCGGCCGATTTCATCCATTAACACCAGGCTTTGTGCCGTTGCATTGTGCAGGATATTTGCGGTTTCTGTCATCTCCACCATAAAGGTAGAGCGCCCGGAAGCAAGATCATCCGCTGCACCAATTCGGGTGAAAATTTGGTCAAGTACGCCCATGCGCGCAGTTTGGGCCGGAACATAGCTGCCACAATGCGCTAATAATGTGATCAAAGCGATTTGCCGCATATAGGTTGATTTGCCACCCATATTGGGGCCAGTGATAATGAGCATTTTTTGCATGGCACTATTACAAGCGCCAAGCTGCACATTATTTGTGACAAAGTTTTCTACCTGATTTTCTACGACTGGGTGACGGCCTGATTCAATTTCGATCACTGCCGCTTTGCTGAAAATGGGTGCATTGTAATCCAGTGACTGCGCGCGTTCGGCAAATGTTGCCAATACATCCATTGCAGCGATACTGGATGCAATTTGCTGTAACTGATTAATATGCTGCGAGAGTGTATCCAGCAGCGCGCCATATAAAATTTTTTCTCTGGCTAATGCACGATCCTTGGCTGCTAATGCTTTGTCTTCGAATGTTTTTAGTTCTGGCGTGACATAGCGTTCAGCATTTTTTAGTGTCTGTCTGCGACGGTAATCATCTGGAATTTTTTCACTATGCGCATGGGTTACTTCAATGTAAAAGCCATGCACCCGGTTATATTCCACTTTAAGCGTTGGAATACCGGTGCGCTCCTTTTCTCGCATTTCCAGTTGCAAAAGAAATTCGCCGCAATTATTTTGCAGTGATCGCAATTCGTCCAGCTCCGCGTCATAATCGTCTGCAATAACGCCACCTTCACGTAGCAATGTGTTAGGGTCTTCGCGTAACGTTTTTGTTAATAAATTGACAAGCGTATTATCTGGCACCATGGTCTGCATTAACTGGCTAATCAGCTCAGTAGCGCAGTTTGAAACTGCCATGGTAATTTCCGGTAGCTGGCCCAGGCTGTCACGTAAACCAGACAAGTCTTTTGGACGGGCAGATTTGAGCGCAATGCGCGCGGTAATACGTTCAATGTCTACAATATGTCGAAGACCCTCGCGTACCGCAAGATAAGCGCTTTGTTCGTTTTTTCCAATCAATGCAGACACACTGTCCAGCCGGTGTTGGATAGCTGCATGGTTACGTAGTGGATGATGCAGCCAGTGGCGAAGCAAACGGCTGCCCATATTGGTTGAACAAGTATCCAGTAATGATAATAACGTTGGTGATTTCTCGCCACGGATGGTTTCTGAGATTTCAAGGTTACGGCGAGTGGTTGCGTCCATGCGGACGTAAATATTGTCCTGTTCAACTTGCAATGCGGTAAGGTGGGTAATATTTGCGCCTTGCGTTAAACGGGTATATTCAAGCAATGCGCCAGCAGCGCACAGAGAAGTCTGCAGATCATCACAGCCGAAGCCGGAAAGATCGTGTGTTTCAAATTGCTTGGTAAGATTGCGAAACGCGCTATCCAGATCGAATTGCCATGTTGGTAAACGTTTCAGTATCCACTGATCATCGAGTATTTCCGGTAGTGTTATTGATTCGGGTAAAAGAATTTCAGCTGGTTTTAAACGTTCCAGCTCACTTGCCAGATGATGCGCCGTTGTTTCCATTACGCGCATTTGTCCTGCTGCCAGATTCAGCCAGGCTAATCCTAGCGTTGTTTCATGGATAATCAGGGCAAGCAAAATGCAATCGTGCTTGTCTTCCAGTAATGCCGCATCCGTCAATGTCCCCGGCGTAATGATGCGGGTAACTTCACGTGCAACTGGCCCTTTGCTGGTACTGGGATCACCAACCTGTTCACAGATTGCGATTGATTCGCCCAGCTTTACTAGCTTTGCCAGGTATTGCTCAGCGGCATGATGCGGCACGCCAGCCATCTTGATCGGCTCTCCTCCGGAAGTGCCGCGTCGAGTTAGCGTAATATTGAGTAATCTTGCCGCTTTTTCCGCATCATCAAAAAACAGTTCATAAAAATCTCCCATACGATAAAACATCAGCTTATCCGGATGCTGCGCCTTGAGGCGTAAGTATTGCTGCATCATGGGTGTATGTTTAGAATTTTTATCCATTGTGGCGCCAGTCTTTCATATTGTATTTACATTAAGTTAAGATTTATGTTTCAATTTGTTGTAACTTTTCGCGCATCCCAGTTGATTGCTAGGTTTTGGTCAAATTAACCTATTTATTACGTAACTATTCAGCTTACCCCTATAATCCGCCATTTCGGTGTTACAAAATGATTATTTACACGTGTAAACTCAAATTTTGCGCCTTGAACTGACGAATTATAGAAGCAATCTGAACAGTTACTGTGATGCACTGAATAATTACTTTATTACTAGCAATACTTACGCACGAATTCCATGAATTTACGTATGCGGTTTATGTTGCGCAAGTCCGGGTGAGTTAATATCCAGAGTTCTTTGCTTGTTTCTTCGGGTAAAGTGAATAGTGTTACAAGTTTTAGGTCGCCATCACCCAAATAATCCGGAAGCAAGCCAATACCCAATCCTAGCCTAATCATCTGATGCATGACAGTGAAA
>JAJFJI010000367.1 GCA_021774205.1 Nitrosomonas sp. | reverse complement strand
TGTTCACTAGGCGAGTAGTTCGCTCTATTATTACGTTCAATCCAGATTTCCTGTCACCACCAACCACCGAATCACTCTCCCAGTGACCCACCATTTCACGTTTGTCGACTTGCACTGGTCGTAACGCTATAGATACCCGGTCTTTAATGCATTCAGCAGTACTGCGACAAGGATTCTTAGTTCGTCTTTTCTTATGTTTCCTGGCTAAGGATTCAATGAGATCAGGGGCCTTTCTGTCTTATTCAGATGGGAATAGTGTGTTGTCATGCTGCACCTTTGTTATCCAGTTAGTTAATGATGCATAGGATACGATGGTGCACTTGATTTTTGAATACGAGACAAGCCTGGATGAAGCATCGGTTAAAGATGAAGTTAATCGTTTAAAAGCAGACTTTGATCGTCTTGGCTCTGAAGGAAAAATATCCTCTGAAATCCAGGTGATCATGAATAGGCTGTTCATGATTATTGAATTGATCTTGGCCATTTTTCTTGAGCGAACCACCAAGAAAAATGGCAAGAACTCCAACATACCTTCCTTGCAGACAGAAAAGAATGATTCAGCGTTAAGTCATTCTGGGAGTAACGGCAAAGGCAAAAGTGAGAACAAAGACCAGGCCAAGAATACCCGCATTAAAGAAATCGTCACGATTGCTCAAGTCCTCACCTGCGATGTCTGTGCGCAGGACCTGAGCGATGTTCCTTGTATTGATCATGAAAGGCGCACCAAAATAGACATTGTATTCGAGAAAGTTGTTGATCATATAGATGCTGAGATCAAACGCTGTCCGGCCTGCCATGCCACAGTAAAAGGTTTGTTTCACTCAGATAGATACGGCCCCTTGCAATATGGCGATGGCTTAAAGGCATTTGTGATTAACTTGCTGGTCAGCCAAGTGGTTGCATTGAACCAGGTACAAAAACTGGTGAAATCGATGATCGGTGTGGTTATTGCTGAAGCCAGCTTGCTCAAGTTTGTGCTTCGTCTTTACCAGGCGCTAGCAACTTGGGAGCATCAAGCTACAGAGTGGATGCTCAATGCACCAGCGACCAACGTAGACGAAACATCCTTCCGGGTTGATACGAAAAACCATTGGATCCATGTCTATTCTTCAGTGTCATTACACTCAAGTATTTTTCACCGAAATCGGGGTAAAGCCGCCATTGACGAAATCAACATCATTCCGCGCTATGGGGGCGCTATCATTCATGACTGCTGGCCATCCTATTTATCGCACCATGACTGTAATCACGGGTTGTGTGGTTCACATTTGTTGCGCGAACTGGCCTTCGTCGTTGATACGAATGGCTATGCTTGGGCGGGCAACATAAAACGCTTGCTGCAGGAAACTTGCAAAGAAGTCTCTAACAGCACGGAAAAGCGATTGAGCGATAAGACGTTAGCCAATCTACAGAAACGCTACCGGAATATTTTAACGCGCGTAGAAAAAGAACTGCCGATCATTCCACCAAGGCCCAGCGAAAAACGAGGTAAACTTGCTAAATCTGATGCACACAACCTTTGGGAGAGACTGAAAGTTCATGAAGCCGCAGTACTGTTGTTTGCTAAAGACCCGCTGTGTCGTTCACCAATAACAGAACTGAGCGCGATCTGAAAAGGTCAAACAAAAGGTCTCGGGCTGTTTCATAACAAGCGAATACGCACATGCCTATTGCCGAATCTCAAGTTATCCGCAATCTATGGCCAACAAAGGATATAACTCACTTATCGCGATTCAAATCGCATTGGCGGGTGAAGCTTATCATGTATGGGACGAGTAGTTACGCAAAATAGCTGCAATCAATAGCAAGGTTTCACGTGAAACCTTATTGTCAATGCAAAAGTGGATAGCGACAGATTAATAACAACGTAAATACAGCAAGAACCGAAAATATAGTTCAAAAAAACGATAAAATTCGTAAAAAAAAAAACGTATAAAAGTTGACATAATAAATTAACAAATTGACGCATTTATTCTTTTTTTATCACAGAAATGACTTGATGGCATGTTTTGCCGTAGAATGCACCAGGAAAGGGTCAATTAATAAATAACACGGATCAAATGAAAAAAGACAATAATTATGACGTAATTGTGGTTGGCGGGGGTCATGCAGGCACCGAAGCAGCGCTTGCGTCCGCTCGTATGGGTCAAAAAACGTTATTATTGACACATAATCTCGAGACATTGGGGCAAATGTCCTGCAATCCATCCATCGGCGGAATAGGAAAAAGCCATTTAGTTAAAGAGATTGATGCGCTCGGTGGCGCAATGGCTCAAGCCATAGATGAGGGAGGAATTCAGTTTCGAACCTTAAACGCCAGCAAAGGGCCCGCAGTGCGCGCAACAAGGGCGCAAGCGGACAGAGCGATTTATCGCCAGGCAATAAGAAGACGCTTGGAAAACCAACCCAACCTTAGGCTCATGCAACAAGGCGTCGATGATATTACTGTAAATAATAATCGTATTGTGGGGGTAGTAACTCAGCTAGGTATAAAATTTCACGCGCAAGCTGTGATACTAACAGTGGGCACCTTCTTGGGTGGCATTGCTCATATTGGCTCAGCTAATTTCAAGGGAGGAAGAGCAGGAGATCCGCCTTCAAATAAATTGGCTTATCGATTGCGCGACATGAATCTTCCGGTTGGGCGCCTAAAAACAGGCACACCGCCAAGAATCGATAGTCGTAGCATTAATTATTCAGTTTTAATGGAACAACCTGGAGATGAACCGACGCCTGTTTTTTCATTTATCGGAAGCAATTCACAACACCCGCGCCAAATACCCTGCTGGATAACGCAGACCAATGAAAAAACACATGACCTTATCCGGGATGGATTAAATCAATCACCCATCTATTCCGGAATAATTGAAGGTGTAGGGCCACGTTATTGCCCTTCCATAGAAGATAAAATTGTTCGATTCGCGGATAGAAAATCCCATTCAATTTTTCTTGAACCTGAAGGCTTGGATAGTCAAGAAGTTTATCCAAATGGAATCTCAACCAGTCTACCCTATGAGATTCAAGTAAAATTAGTGCGTACCATAAAAGGACTTGAAAAAGCGCATATTACGCGCCCTGGGTATGCGATTGAATATGATTATATTGATCCACGAGAACTAAAAAGTTCATTAGAAACAAAATCAATTGAAGGATTATTTTTTGCCGGTCAAATCAATGGAACCACTGGCTATGAAGAAGCAGCCGCACAAGGAATACTGGCGGGCATCAACGCGGGCCTCATGGTTCAACAGCTGGAAGCCTGGGTTCCGCGGCGCGACGAAGCTTATTTAGGCGTTTTGGTTGACGATCTAATTACACGCGGCGTAACTGAGCCATATCGAATGTTTACCAGTCGTGCAGAATACCGGCTGCAGTTAAGAGAAGATAACGCAGATCTACGATTGACAGAAACAGGACACAAATTAGGACTGATCGATAAAGAGCGCTGGAAAACATTTTCATGCAAGTATTCTGCTATTCTGAGAGAACAAGAAAGATTGAAATCCGTTAGCATTAGTCCAGAAAAGTTATCTGATACCGAAGCGATTAGAGTGCTTGGCAAGCCCATTGAGAAAGATTACACGCTATATGAATTACTTCGGAGACCTGAAATATCTTATGCACATTTAATGACCTTGCCAGGATCCGGACAAAAAATGGCAGATTTAAGGGTAGCCGAGCAAGTTGAAATTCAAGCTAAATATCATGGCTATATTGAGCGCCAACAAGAAGAAATTAAACGTCATCTACATTTTGAAAAAACCAATCTTCCGCAGGATATTGATTACCGGGAAGTGCGAGGCCTTTCCAGTGAGGTGCAACAAAAATTAAATCAGCACAAGCCACAGACGGTCGGACAGGCTGGAAGAATATCCGGCATAACGCCCGCCGCTATTTCATTGCTGCTAGTTCATTTAAAACGTGGCTTTGTCCAGAAGGATAAAAAACAAAGCGCATGAACCTGTCGAAAAAATTAACGCTGCACATGTGCGCGCTTGGCTATGATGCAACGTCGACTAGCACATTAGAAATAGTAAAAAATCTACTGCATTATTTATACTTAATTGAAAAATGGAATCGGGTACATAATTTGACTTCGATACGCAAGCCAGAGGAAATGCTGACTCACCATATTATGGATAGCTTGGCAGTTTTACCTCAACTTAGTGGCCAACGGATTGCCGATGTTGGGAGCGGAGCCGGATTGCCAGGAATTCCAATTGCCGTCGCCAAACCCAATTGGCATATTCTTCTAATTGAAAGTAGTCGCAAGAAAGCGGCATTTCTGCAACAAGTCAAACTTGAACTCAAATTAAAAAATACCGAAGTTATTGCGGGGCGTGCAGAAGATTTCCAGCCTACCGAGAAATTTAATACGGTCATTTCACGTGCTTTATGTAGTTTACGAAATTTTATAGTATTAGCTGAGCATTTGCGTGATGAAAGCAGCAAGGAAAGCAGATTAGTGGCTATGAAAGGGGTAAACCCGGACAAAGAGATAAGACAATTGCCAGCAAATTATTTTATTGAAAAAGTTTTCCCGATTTTCGTTCCAGGGCTAGACGCAAAGCGGCATTTAGTGGTTATTAATAAAAAAGGCGAGTAACTGATTAGCTTACTATGATGTAAAAATAGTGTCACAGACGATTACAACCATTTCGACGCAAATAATTTAATGCTGCGTTTTCTATAAGATCAAGTCACAGGAAAATATTTTGGTAAAAATTCTGGCGATAACCAATCAGAAAGGCGGGGTAGGAAAAACCACCACCAGTATTAATCTGGCAGCAAGTCTCGCAGCTTCTGGAAGGCGTGTTCTGCTTGTCGATCTTGATCCGCAAGGTAACGCGACGATGGGTAGCGGTGTTGATAAGAATGCGCTATCACATACGATTTATCATGTCTTATTAGGCGTGCAGTCTATCCAGGAGGTGCGTGTTGTCGCGACAAATGGAAAATATGATCTACTTCCAGCTAATCGAAATCTTGCCGGCGCTGAAGTAGAAATGGTTGACCTATCAGAAAGGGAATCGAGACTAAAATCAGCGTTGCAGGATGTCATCAATGAATATGATTATATTCTGATGGACTGCCCACCAGCGCTTAATTTGCTCACACTCAATGGGTTATGTACTGCCCATGCAGTAATGATACCGATGCAATGTGAATATTTTGCTTTAGAAGGGCTCAGTGATCTTGTTAATACCATCAAAAAAGTACGAGCAAATTTCAATCCCTCACTTAGGATTGAAGGTCTATTACGCACAATGTTCGACCCACGCAATATCTTATCGCAACAAGTTTCCGATCAATTGCAACAACATTTTGGCGACAAGGTATATCGTACCGCTATCCCGCGTAACGTCCGACTGGCAGAGGCCCCTGGTTTTGGCAAGCCAGCTCTGTATTATGATCGAGAATCAAAAGGCGCACAGGCTTACCTTGCATTAGCTAAAGAAATGCTTAATGCGACAGTTTAGCAACATGGAGTAAACATCGATGCAAATAAAAGCTTGGACAATCAAACAACACAACCATCTATTATTTAGAATAAAATTTGCAACACTTCAGCTTGCCCCTATAATCCGCCATTATGGCGTTACAAAATGATCATTGTCACGTGTAAACTCACATTTTGTGCCTTGAACTAACGATTATCAGGCGCAAGCTGAACAGTTTCTGCGATGCACTGAATAGTTACTAAAATTTATGGTAGAAAAATGGCTAAATTAAAAGGGTTAGGAAAAGGACTGGATGCATTGTTGTCAAGTAGTCGTGACAGCAGCAATATGCTCGAGGAATCATTGCAAAACCTGGTAATTACATTACTTCAGCCAGGTAAATATCAGCCGCGCACCAGCATGGACCAAGATTCTTTGACCGAGTTGGCAGAATCGATCAAGGTTCAAGGTGTCATGCAACCGATTCTGGTGCGCCCTATAACTGACGGTCGTTTTGAAATTATTGCTGGTGAACGTCGCTGGCGTGCGGCACAAATCGCTGGCTTATCAGAAGTCCCTGTGTTGATTCGTGAAGTTCCGGATGAATCAGCATTGGCCATGTCACTCATCGAAAATATTCAAAGAGAGGATTTGAATCCACTGGAAGAAGCGCTAGGGATCCAACGTCTAATTAAAGAATTTGGCATGACGCATCAAACTGCAGGCACGGCATTAGGTAATTCCCGCAGTACAATTTCAAATTTGTTGCGCTTACTTAACCTATCAACGCCAGTACAAAATCTAATGATGCAGGGTAAAATTGATATGGGCCATGGTCGTGCGTTGCTTTCCTTATCTCCAGCGCAACAAATCGAATTTGCAAATCTTATTGTACATAAACAACTCTCAGTGCGTGAAACTGAGCGGCTAATTAACCGTGTTGAACATCCATCAAAAAAACCAGCAAATAAAAAAGATTATGACTTATTACGGTTGCAAGAAGAGGTTTCAGAGAAAATTGGTGCGCAGGTCGTTATTAAGCCAGGAAAAGATGGTGACGGAAATATCATTATTTATTATAAAAGTCTGGATCAATTAGATGGAATCTTATCCAGATTGTAACCCCTGGGGTTAGCCCAGGATGCGTAAATTTTTATCGTAAAACCAAAGGAAATTTATGGATACAAAACTACTCGATATTTTAGTTTGTCCGTTATGCAAAAGCCCACTGATATACCGAAAACCTGCAAATGAATTAATCTGCAAAGCGGATCGATTGGCCTTTGCCATCAAAGATGGTATACCAGTAATGATGGATGACCAAGCACGTAGGTTACCAGATGAAGAAGAAATTTAAACAAATTCATATGGTGTCTTAAGCGTCTTGCTCGGCACTAAAAGAATTTAGCACAAGAATATCTTTTGTGTCCGTTGCAGCGATTTATAATCATATAATAACCAATAACAATCAATATAAATGAACAATAGGTATTTATTAATATGCATACGAATGTCATGTTTAATCCAAATATAGCAGCAATATTTGGCGCGTTGATTGCTGATTCAGCTGCACTGGGATTGCACTGGCTATATGATCCAGACCGCATTGCAAAAATAGAAGTTATGGATGGTTTGGTATTTGTGCAGCCCAATGCCGGTAATTATACAGACACAAAAGGTTTTTTTGCCCATGCAAACAAAAATGCGGGTGACTCTTCAGGTTACGGTGAGTTATGTTTATTAATGCTTCAACATTTCGCAAAACATGGCGAATTTAAACGGACTAACTATCAAAGCGAATATTGCGCACACTTTGGACCAGGGGGTACATATATTGGCTATATTGACTCCCCTACCCGCCAAACGTTACAAACTTTACTCTCTTTAAAGTCAGCCGAATTTCCGGCAATATCGGGAGTGGATGATGACCAATTTGCCGCCCTGGCAACAATCCCAATATTGGTAGCAATGCATCAAGGAACACAGGATACGTTGATTAAACACGTTGATACAGTTGTACGCATCACCAATAATAATGACGTTGCTGTTGCTGCCGCACAATGTGCTGCTGTGATTTTATTCGAAGTACTAATTGGTGCTTCGAAAGAACAAGCACTGACAGATTCATTACCATTTGCTGGGCCAACACTGAAACCGCTACTTGATCAAGCGCTAACATATAAATCCCTTGATAGCGTTGCGGTTGCGAAGCGATTTGGTTCAGCTTGCCACGTAATGGAAGGTTTGCCCGTGATATTTCATATAGCGCAGCATGCACCTGATTACCGCAGCGCCGTTGAGGCAAATATCCGTGCAGGTGGGGACAGCTGCGGTCGTGC
>JAJFJI010000366.1 GCA_021774205.1 Nitrosomonas sp. | reverse complement strand
CGCTGGGCGATGTTCAAGTCAAGATCTGGTCCTTGTCCATTTATTTGCGTACGTATTATTGATAATTTATTATTTTGACTATATCCGCCGCCAATATTTAACTCAGGAAGTCGTTGTCCTTGAGCGGAATATAATTGATGTTCGGACGCAGTAGTGACTGCTTTCGCCGATTTAAGCAGATGATTATTTTCAATAGCTAAACCCCAGGCTTGTTCCAGTGTTTCTGCTGAAGTCAAAGAGATATTTAACATCATGAAGCCACTGATGAGTGTCCAGATTAGCTTATTTTTATCTATTAGCATGACGTATACCTCTCAGAATAGTATTTTGATTAACAATTGATCTTTCTCCTTCAGAAAGAGTGATAATTTTCTTCATTTTTAAAACTAAAAGGCTAAAAAATCGGATTACTGGTTATATGGATAATTTTCGATAAAATAAAACATATATTTTCTTATTGTCGCCATCGTCTCCAGGTCAGGCCAGCGCCTAAGGAAAATAACAGAGTTGCTGTTAACAAGAGGTTTGTAAACTGAGGCCAGAGATCAAAAAATCCCACTTCTTCTTTTTGAAAGATTGCATTAGCAGCCATCATAAAATGCGTGGCAGGGATTGCATTGGAAATTGCATGAATAGCAGGAATCAAATTTTCTACAGGTGTAATAACTCCTGACAAGAATGCAAAAGGAAACCAGACAACAAATGATAATAAGATAGACTGCAACATGTTGTTACAGATAGTACCGATCAGTATGCCTATCCCTACCATGCTACTTAGAAAAAGGACTGTAAAAGTTAAAAAGGCCAGGATACTGCCTTTAAAAGGCACGTGAAACCAGAAAACAATCAAAAATGAAAAAGACGTAGCGAACAAACAAATGATCATTGGCGCAACGCTCTTAGCCAATAAAAGTTTAAAAGTGGATAGTGGTGTAACCAATAACTGATCGATGGTACCCAGCTGTTTCTCACGCACTACCGCAGTTGAAGAGAGAATAAGACCGCCTATAATTCCAGCAACCAAAATATGTGAAATGACAACATGATAAACTTCTTGAATACCTTGGTTGTATAATGGTCGCACCTGATTATTAATACCAGGAAGTGAATCTATTTTTTGTCCTTCGCGCCTCAAATTATCCAAGGTGAGCTGTCGATTGATGTCATTAATAATCGCAGTCGCATGACCCACCCCTTGCCCAGCCAAGTTTGCGTCTGCACCATCTGCAATATATTGAACATCTCCCCCTCGACCATCCTTAATATTACGAGAAAAACTCGCGGGAATGATAAGAGCCGCCTGTGCTTCACCTGTATCAATTTTGGCTTTGACTTGACTCATATCGTTAACACGGCTGTCTAAATCAAAATAGCTAGTCGAAAAAAATTGATCAGTAAATTCACGGCTCATCGATGATCTGTCCATATCGTATACCGTCACATTAATATGGTGTGCTTCAAGAAGAAAAGAATATCCGCAGAGCACAATACAAACGGTAAAATGGTAAAAAATCAACCCAGCAACAATGGGGTCCCTAAAGAAATGAATAAATTCTTTTTTTACTAAACTATTAAAAGCATACATATGAATAATCTCCTAAGCTCTGATTTTTTTCATCCGCCAGGCACAGATGGCAAAAATGATTGTTGCTTGAATAAGTAGAGGTACTATGTCTTTTAAGACAGCAACAATATCCGCTCCCTTCACTAAAATAGACCGACAAGCTTCCGTATAAAATTTAGCGGGGAAGAGATTGGAATACCCATGAAAGAAAAAATCTGGTGAGTTATGTATCGGGACAATGGCATCACTATAGATAAGAGACGGCATCAAGGTAAAAACAATCGCCAACATCATGGCTGATATCTGAGTTCTCGCAATAGTAGAAATAAAGAAACCAACAAGTACACAGATAAAAACCATAAGAAAGGTAGCCAGAAAAATTGCTATTAAACTGCCTCGCCAAGGAAGATCGAAGAACCAGACACCGAAAACAACGACGAATAGATAGTCAAGTGTAAGAAAGATAACGTAGGGAGACATTTTCCCTATAACATATTCAAAGGGGCGGACAGGCGATGCAAAAATTTGCTTAATAGATCCCGATTCCTTTTCTCGCACCAAAGCTAATGCGGAAAGAATTGGAACAAAGCCCATAATGGTAATACTGAAGGCGCCTGTAATTTTAAATGTGAATTCGCGTAACGCTTGGTTGTACCACGAACGAATAGATAGATTTATAGATTCAATTTTCCCCACGCCCTTTGATTTAAGGAATTTTGTGACCAGAGATGAGGAATAGTCATTATTAATGCTTTGAAGATAGCTAACAATAAACAGTGTATTATTCACGAATGATGAGTCCACCAACGTCTGAATAGTAGCCGGTTCCTGTCGAGATAGGTTTTTTGAAAAATCGGGCGGGATAACAATACCAAAACCAACCGAACCATCATCAAGAAGATTCAATAACTCCTGATACTCTGTGACGCGATAGCGGAGATTAAAAAATTCGGTATTATCGATTGTATTGATATAATCAAGGCTCTCTTTCGATTGGTTCATATCGTAAACTGCAAAAGGGTACTGCTTCATTTCGTATTGAACCGAATAGCCTATTAAAAACAACAGAAAAATGGGCATAAACAATGCAATTGACAAGCTTAAAGGGTCTCTCACCACATGCAAAAGTTCTGTCTGGAATACGGCCTTGATTCGTTGAATGCTGTTTTGTCTGGCTTTTAGTAGCTGCATATTTCTGCCTGTATCATTTCAAGTCTTCTTGATTTAGCGTAACGAATGGTGATCATTGCTGTGAATACTCATTACCCTAATGCCTCTTGAGCATTAGAAATTTTATTAAGAAAAACATCTTCAAGTGTTGGGCGAATTTTTTCAATGCTATTAATTTGTATGCCAGCATCACGTATCATTTTTAGGCTGAGCTCCTTCTCATTGTTATGCGTAATGGCATGAACAGTCTCTCCAAACATTGAGACTTGTTGTACATTTTCCAGCGAAGATATCCCATGATATGTTTTAAGCAGAGCAGAGGTTTTTATTTCATAGCACTGTACTGGAAGAGTGCTTTTCAACTGTTCAGGTGATCCCACGCCAATTAGCTTACCAGCGTTAACCAGCGTGATTAAATTGCAACGATCCGCTTCTTCCATAAAGTGTGTTGTGACGATCACGGTCACGCCACTTTCGGATAAATCGTAGATAATATCCCAAAATTCCGCTCGAGCTATCGGGTCAACGCCTGATGTTGGCTCATCCAAAAAAAGCAATTTTGGCTCATGCATCAAGGCAGCACCAAGCGCCAGTTTTTGCCTCCAGCCTGTCGGTAGTTCCCTGGCAAGATATGCCTTCTTATTTTGCAGGCCTGCAAGATCGATAGCCCAGTTAACTCTACTTCTGGCTGTTTGACGGGAAAGACCATAAATACTGGCAAAAAACTCCAGGTTTTGAATGACACTCAAATCAGGATAAAGTGAAAATAGTTGGGACATGTACCCAATATTACTTTTGGCCAAACGACGTTGCTGACAAACATCGTAACCGGCAATAAGAATTTGACCACTGGTTGGCTGTACTAGACCACACATCAGTTTGATCAAGGTTGTTTTCCCTGCACCATTGGGACCCAATAAACCAAACACCGTCCCCTTACTTACACTAAACGAAATCTCATCTACTGCTTTGAATTCACCATAGTGTTTTGAAATATTTTCAACGTTAACGACTGTTTCTGATAATTGACTTGTAACGGGATTCTTTTGAAATTGTTCTATAATCATGGCATCGTCATGAATTATGACATTGACCTCCTCAGCCTCATTGTCGCCCAGCATGGATAAATACACATCGCCCATATTTGGCTTAGTTGGCATGAACTCCTTTATTTCGATATCAGCTTTTATCAGAAGCGCATTAATCACTGCAAATTCCTTCTCCGCATCGTCTAAAAATAGACGCAGATTGTCTCCATACACCTGCGCTTCAATACCTAATTCACCAGCAATAATTCTGCGTGCTTTGCTTGCATGATTACAGTTGAATGTACAAACCTGCTTACCTATGTTTTCTTTAAGTTTTTCCGGTGAATCACAGGCAATTAACTTGCCGTGTTGTAATAGCGCTATTCGGTGGCAACGTTCGGCTTCATTCATATCGGGAGTCGCAATAATGACTGAAATTCCCTGCATGATGAACTCGTAGAGAATTCGCCATAATTCACCGCGAGAAACAGGGTCCACTGCAGTGGTTGGCTCATCCAGTAATAACAAATTAGGGCGATGAATAAGCGCACAACATAGCGCTAATTTCTTCTTCATCCCTCCCGATAAGGCGCCGGCTTTACGGTTTCTAAAGGGTGCCATCCTTGCAAAATGTAAAAGACGTTCTTTTTCCTCGCTCAACACTTCAGGCGGGAGACAACGGAGACTTGCCATGTAATCAATATTTTCCTCTACACTCAAATCCAAATAGAGTGAAAAGTCCTGTGACATATAACCAATTCGCTCGCGAATTGCATCTGGTTCATCAACCACGTCATAACCATCTATAACCATCGTGCCAGACGTTGGGGCTTCAATTCCACATAGCATTTGCAGAATGGTAGATTTACCTGCACCGTCTGCACCGACAAGACCAAATATTTCTCCTGGTTTTACAGTTAAATTAAGATCATGCACGGCTTGTATATTCTTAAACCGTTTATGTAATGCGTCTATTTTTAACAGCGGAGGAGAAGATTTATCAGTACTCATGTAGCGTCCTTAGATGACAAATGAAACTTGACATCTGCTGGGAGCCCAAGCTTAATCAACCCATCGGGGTTGTTAATGCGAATCTTAACCTTATAGACTATGGTTGAACGGTGTTCATTCATTTGAATATTGCGAGGCGTAAACTCTGCTTCTGGTGCGATAAAGTAAACCCTGCCACTGAAATCATGTTCGGGAAAAGAGTCAATTTTGATTTCAACCACATCGTCGATCTTAATCTTGCCGACATCAGTTTGTTCGACGTAGGTTTTAATATAAAGATTTTGCAAGTCCACCACGACAACAATAGGCGTCCCTTTTAATACGTACTCTCCTGCTTCACTTACCTTATCAATAACAGTTCCAGATATCGGACTAAATTCTATGGTGTCCTTGAGATCTTTTTTAATTTCATCTTTCTTAGCACGCTTAGCGACAAGCTCCATTTTCTTAAGTTTAATTTCCTTCAAAGTGGTCAAAGCTAATCGCTTTCTCGCTTCACTTAAATCAATCTCCCGTGAGACCCGGTCAACCTTAGCCTTTCTTGTGAAATAAAGTTCCGCAACATTGTCGAAGTCACTTTGAGAAATCGTGCTGTCTTCTATCAGGGGTAGCGAACGATGATAATCCTTGCTTGCTCTTGACAATAACGCTTGAGATTCGACAAGCTCAGCTCTAACGCTCAGAGCAGCCGCTTCGCTCTCGGCAATAAGCGCCGATGATTTTTGTTTCGCCAGTTCCAGATCTATAATGGCATGGTCAACTTCTGCTTTAGCGCCATTAAATTGTGCTTTAATTTGCTTCGGATCAATCTCAAATATAAGCTGATCAGCTTCTACCTGATCACCTTCTTCTACCAATACTTTTAAAAGTTGACCGTTGACTTTCGCGCCGAGTGTTACATTGGTGCCTTCAACCCAACCATGTAATTGCAATACGCCATCTTCTTTATTATCAGAGTTTGCTGACAAATAAATCGCTACGAGGCTAAGCAGGAAAAGAGTTACAACAGAATACAAAATAAATTTTCTAACAAGCAGTTTATTAGTATTTTCTTCACTCATATGTTTTCTCATCAAGATTATCAAAATCGTATTTTCGAATGATTTGAAAAATACTATACTGTTCGATACAATATTTTAAAACAAAAAACTTGTCAAGCTTATTTTTACTGATTGGTATAG
>JAJFJI010000365.1 GCA_021774205.1 Nitrosomonas sp. | reverse complement strand
AATAGTACGTGCATCACGCCTGGCAATGGATAGATCACCATCTTTGAAACTATTTGCGCGTGTACCAGCAACTCTTCGGACAATGTTGTTAATTGACTCGCCCTGGATCATGCCCAGTTGTATTGATCTGGTTATACGGCTTCTATCAGTATTAGATAGCGCAGAAAACCATTCTTTCATTCTGTGACCGAAGAATGGTCTTTCAGTGACAATTGCTTTTAGTTGTGAGTCTGGTATTTCATTAAACGAGAGCTTGATTGGCACCGCTTCGATCAGCAGGTTTATCTCTTTTGCCCCTTCCATAACAGCCAGCGTTTTTAGTTCTGGCGTTATCATGTTTTCCGCTTCAAGCAGTGATTCCCGTCTCTCTAAAGTGATTTTAGCAATTAAGTCCTTCCACTTTTTACTAGTGAAATCTATTTCTTGACCTTTAAACCGACCAAGTCTTATGCGCAACTGCTCGACAAGATCGCGGTCATTTTCTTCCAACAATTCTGCGACACGTTTATTCAACCCGGCACTAAATCTTCTGACACCAATTTGGTGTCTTAAAACAGCGTCTCGATACTCGTCGTTAGAAGTGCCCATCGGTCTTTATTGGCCCGCATCAATATTGGACTCTGACCCGCCAAATATTGAAGGCGGTTCATTTGCAATTTCTGCCAAATCTTTATCAGCGTCAAAATCATCTGGCAAAATTCCATGGATTCTAAACGTCTCGAGCAATGTTTTGCGGCTAATATCGCGCCGATCCCTTGCTTTAGAAAGCAACTCAAGGCCTGCGGAATTGTCATCAGTACCAAAATCTTTAACGACGGATATGCTGCCGCCAGACACCTTAATTCCCATCCAATCAGCCGTTATTTGCAACGCTTGAGCAACCGCATCTTCAAACATACCTGCCATCGCACTTAGATCGCTTGACGCTTCTGCGCTATCTAATGCCCGCGCAGTTGCAGTCTCATTCCCAGGTCGCTTCTTCAAAAATTCAGCACCATAGCCAGCCATTTGCGCTTCAATATCCTGCAAATCTTTTCTGCCAGCTTCTATCGCGGCGCCGCTGTGCTCAACATAGTAATATTTACTATTTGGGTTCTGGTCTGTTAATGCACGGTTTGGCGCAAGTACGATAGGGTTGTTTTCATCATGATTAACACCTGCACCACCAAGGACTGGGAATCTTGCGACAGTTAAAACATTACGTTGTTCCGATGATGATGCCCAATGCTCAATATTCTTATCAGCCAAATCCAGTAAAGGCGGCTTACCTTCCATGAATGCAGACCTATTTGTATAGAATGTAACTAATGGGATATAAGACAAACCGGTTTGCCATTGATCGGTGATAACCCATTTTTTATTCCGCATTTCCCATATCTGAACATTTCCAGGCTCTAATACACGTATTCTCTTCGTAACAATCTCACTGAACCCGTCCATAACTGTAGTCTCTTCTACAATACGCACATGCATCAGTGTTTCTACACCATTTACGTACACCGCCGACGCAAAAATCAATTGTTCTGGGTTGACCATAACCCAGTAAGGACGAAGTCCTTCCCTTCTGTCATCTTCAAGAGTGCGTTGCGCACCTTCTGGGACTTTTACTCTTGGGAAGTCAACAAGAACATGTGAAAAAGATTTGGCCAATCCTGCACGAAGCCAGTTACGCCCAAAAACATCAATATTATTACCCTGAAGATCAACATCATCCATGATAGTGCCGCGAATTAAATCTGGCATGTCATCACTAAGAACAACTGGATCAGAGAAAGGCTTTCCGGTTAACGTAATGAGTGTTTGCTCAACCATATTTAACAAAGTTGTCGCGCAGATCCTGGCCTTGTAATTCTTATCGCTCTCATATTGATGTTGCGGTGCATATAATCGACCCGCTTCGCGCATCGCGTCCGTCCCACCAAGCAGCGTATCTATTTTCTTCCATTTCGGCGACATGCGCTTATATGCTTGACTAGTGGTTAAAGGGTTTAATTTATCTTCTGGCATTTTCGTCTGATTCCTGTAGTTTTAGAAACTTGAAGCATAAGATGGCCTTGTTAAAGGAAATTTTCTGTAAATGAAATAGCCTGAATTATCAACCCAGTCATCAATTGCTGGATGTTTGGCAAACTTCTCAGGCTCGCCTTTATCTGTATACCCCTGCTGCTCTAGTGCCTCAGTTAATAATGGGCATCTATCAACATCAATGAATAACCGCTCCTTCGATAACAGAGAATTAACTGAATTGACCCTATCTCGAACGGCAGGGTTTGATTGCGCAGCGTCAACCCTGTAACCAGCAGATTGAATAATTTGAATATCAGTCTGACTGGCATTAGTTGATCTACTGCTTCCTGAAGCATCCGGATAAACAGTTATCTGCTTGCCTTTAAACTTGTTAAGATTATTAACAAATTCATATGAATCGTGGCTGACAAATTCGCCGATAGCGTGTACGTTTTTATCATCTATCAAAAAAACGTTTGAACAGCATCCGCCGATATTGAAGTCGATGCCGATATGCGTAGCATTATATGAATCTTCTTTTGGTGCTGCTCTATGATGCTTTTTGTTGTCAAAAAAATGGTAGACCTTTTGCTGAGTGAGATTTACAAACTCTCCATCAATGTACAGATCGGCCAATTGCTGATCATAATTTTCCCGAATCTGCTCAACATAACCGTCAGGCAAAAATGGATTGTCTGTTGTTCTAGCCTTAATTAATTCTTGCCTACTAGAAGCATTTCTTGCCCATCTATCATAAACAAAACCTTGCATACCGTGGTCTGGTGAAGTGACTGCCCCGATAGTATTTATTCCATTCTTGGTCTGTTGTCTTGTACGTTCCGTTACTTTGCGCCAGACTTCCGTTGCCTTATCCTTATCGAGCGTATCTATTTCATCAACGACTGAGTGTCCAACCTCGAACGCTATAAACCTATCCGGATTATCATATGATCTGAGATAGATAATACCAAGACCAAAAATTCTAATGGAGTAATCTGACTTGTTTAATGTATGTGACAGACTGATTTTAGATAATTCTTCCTGAAACCCCGGTATTGCCCTTAGCTTTAATAAATCATATGTCGGCATGGCATAAAGCGTGTTTATCCCGGGCTCTTCTGTCATCAGCCTAATTAGTCTACTGACACCTGCCTGCGTCTTGCCGCTACCTAAGCCGCCCACCAGAGCTGGATTTGGTGATTTTGAAAAAACAAAATCATCTTGTGCCGGCAACAGATCAACAATTATTTCTTTAAACATTGCTAGAAATGCGCCTGTAAGTAATCAACACGCCACAATTTTCTTGATGTTGATTTCCATCAAACATTCCGAAATGCTTAGCCAAACTATCCAAAGCACCTTTCTTTTCAGCATATTTAACTTTCTTTGTTGTGGTAACAAGCTCGCCGCTAATAGTTGTTTCAGTCACATCAAATCCAGTTAGTGCTGCTGCAACATCAGCATCTAGCTTATGGACAGGTAGCAAATTGCCTTTGTCATCGTAAAGCCTTCTCGGGTCGAAGAATGATATTTTTCCATACTCTTGCAAGACTCTCTCTTGAGTTATTCCAGTAATTTCTTTAAGTTTGTCCAAACGTTCTGATATACACAGTTGAATATTAGGTTTTCTTAGGTTTTCATGACCTATGACCTCTGCTGTTTTTTTACTATAACCAGCCCTAATCGCAGACTGAGTAGCATTCAAATCAATCAGATACTCATCAACAAACCGCTTCTGTTTTGGGGTTAGTTTATTCATTCAATCAAAACTCTTTGGATAAACCTTACGTTCCCACCGATCCTTGCAAACCGTGCCAGCGCAACTCTTTATCTCAACCGGTAGCCATTGAAGATTTTCTATGCTGTCACAACCACCAACTGAGAGCGGGACTACATGATCGACATGCCACTTAGATTTATTGTAGCCATCCGGCAATGGATACATGCGCTTAAATGCTCTCACCAGTGATGTGTTTCGTTTGATCTTGCCGCTTGCATATCGCTCTGGCTCGCCGCAGTATCTTGTGTCAACATAACGTGATTCAGCAACAGCACTGAATGAAAGCATTAATAAAATAATTAATATAACTCTCATAAATTTAACCAATCCTTAAATGCCTCAACAGCAGCATCGTACCCATAGGCTACACAAGCAAACGCACCATTCTCTGACGCTTTTATTAGGTATGTTTCTTGCTCATGGCTAAACTTGCTCTTTCTCTTATCCTTCCTCTTCAGCTCAAGACAAAAACTCGGGTTACCTGGGATTACTATGTCGCTTGCGCCTGTAGTCTGTCCTTGTTTTTTGTCGTAGGCAGCCTGACCGAATGTTTTTTTGCCTTCATTTTTAATGTGTATAACAATGGCGCCATAGGTTCTTGGATATACCTTCCTTAAATAATCAACAAATGCCGCCTGCTCTTGCGATTCTAGTGGACAGTGCCCTTTGTATTCTCCGCCGTATGCCCTTGCACGGCCTTTGGCGATTGGTTGGCCTGGTATCGTAAAACTAATCATCTTCTTTTTGGTAGGTCTTCTTCATCTATGAAATTAGACAGCTCGCTAATAAACTCTGCGCGAAACTTATCGTAAAATGATCTTGTGTACTCTTCTCCATTAGCAACACTTCTAATAATCCCAGCCCAAATTAAAAAAAATGCCGGATCATTTCTGCGATCTTTAGCGCGACATTGCTCATGTATTTCTGTAACAATTTCTGCCAACGCTGGTATTGATTCATAGGACGTCTTGTCTTCTGCGCATAAAGACAAGATTGCTGATTCAACTAATGCCTCAAAAGCTTTCTGAGTATCTGGTATATTTTTATGCCACGCTTCAGACATTTCACGTGTCCACTCTCTAGGATTGAGACATTGCCGCAGCTTCTCTATTTCGCTCACTTGTCACGCCCCTTCGTATGCAGCCAGCAATCAGACGAATACCAAAACAACGGTTTGCCGTCTGAATCAGTCCCAACGCCAACGCCATGATTATTGTCCCAAACTGGGCATTTACACCCCTGCTCTATGGCTTCTTTGCTGCCTGGGTTTGGTGGTTTAATCTTTGTCATCACTCCAATACACGTAAATCATTATCTGCATAGCAATTCAGTCTTGCCCCTCGCATTCCGCCGTATTTTGAAATAGAGCCTATACGGTTTGGATTGTATCCATTCATCTTGTGCGGTTTGCACATCAAACAACCAGCTCTACGATTCTTTGGTCTACCTCTTTTGTGTTTCACAAACTCTCCATTAGTTAAGTTGGTGGCCGGAGATGAACCCGGCTTGGTTATATTCCATGTTCGGACGCTATAGACAATCTGCGCAAACTGGCTATAGCGATAACCTCCCGCTTTCTAGCAATTCATTACATTGCGATACACCAACAAAGAAGCGGGCTGGAGTTAAAACCAGCTTTAAGGACTGAGCACGATCCCTGTGACAGTATGTATACCTACCCATACTTGGTAATAGTCTCAAATTCAATTTCGCCGCCGCTTCTTTGTTAGAAATCATTCTGCACACTCACCAACAAGTCATGGGTACTGTGTATGTAGGCAGCGTTGTTTGCAGCAACGCACTTTCCGACGCAGACGAATCTGCAAAATTCCTGTTGTCGAAACCTACCAATACCCATGCTTCTTGGCGCTCTATCGCATAATTTTCTCACTACTATCCAGATGTTCTGAATTTCCTAGCATCTGACCAGACACTCCGCTTCCTATACCGCACGTTGTAGAACCAAGCCAATAAGGCAGCGGCGACGGTACATAAGGCTTAGCAATAACAATTGGCGCAATCGGTATGTATTTCGCGCCAAACAACTCATGCAACTGGTTATAAAGCTCTCTCGCTTCATCAGCAGTAAGCTTGATTTTCTTGCCGTCTTTTGTTTTTAGCTCAATCTTTGTTAAATTCAATTTTTCAGTCCTCGTAATCCCTCACACAATCCAATATCGCCGCTCGTTTTGGCGCTTTTTTGTCCCTTGAGATCCATTTAAGTTGCGCTTCTTGCTGTTCCCTGTCAGGGCGCGCAGAAATAACCAATCGCGCACAACACCCAACGCACGCCCTGGTGTAGATTCCATGTAACCGATTATTTTTTGCTTTTTGGCATTCATGGCAGTCAGTCACGCGAGTTTGCTAGAGCATGAACCACAGCACGAAAAATGTAATCTTTGGCTTGCTGCTCAACTGGCAACTGATCAAATGGCACTAAACAAGGATGTTGTTTTAAATCTGCATTCTTAACCGGCCCATATTCCCACCCATCATCAAGTTTTTGCTTCATCCAACTTTCATGGCTTGCCTGCGGCCCAGCATTGGGATTATTAATGTGCATCTCGACGCCATGCAACGCACTATCTTTCTGCCATCTTGGCGAATCTATCCAAGGCATCTGGTTTGTATCCCCTAGTGCCAGACAATAAGCCCGATTTACTTCATGGCACACTTTTGCTATTTCAATTTTATCCATACTAAACTCCTGTTATTTACTCATAACCTCTACAGAATCATCGATAAAAAAATCTTCCTTAGACGCCGACCACTCATCGCACCTTTTGCATTTCTCTTGCTCAACATCAAAACCAGCCTCAGTAAGAAAAACTCTGTCGCGGCAAACTGAACATATTTTCCAGCCTGTGGCCAAGTCTTCTTTTGTGAAATTAGTCATTCAGTCCTCAGTCCCGATATATTTCTCACCAAAAACAACATAATTTTCTTTTTGCATATAGTTAGAAACATATGTGATTTCAAACACGTGTTTTATTATTAACCTAGAATGATTAATCCCACTCTTATCTATTTCTCCATACTCAACATACTCTGTAAAATGACCCTTCTGATAACCACGATCGTTTAAACGAATTTCAAACAGCTTGTCACCGGCCAACTTAGCTTCTAAAAACGGCTCGTCAATTTTCAATTCATGTTTCAAACTCTATCCTCCGCCCTGTATTTATTAACAAGCTCAATAAGGTGGTACTCAGTAGGCAATTTATTCGCAGATAAAAAAGCCCTAACACCCATACCGTGCAATCCATATGGCGAAACGTGGTGGTAATGGCACAATCCAGCAACCATGAAATCGCTGCGCTTGCTGCTTCCTTCAGCAATGTGATGGACATGGCACGGCGCTATTACACCGCTGTCTCTACGACAGACTACGCATCCCAATGAAGCCACTACATCCATGTGATGCCTTGTTGCTTTATTCATTGCCATTCTTCCAAACTAGTCGATATCTTTCATACAGGTATTCATATTGCACATCACTTAGCCCAAGATCGCGCATTATTTTTCCTCGCCGATATCCAAACGAGTACATTTTTATAAAATCTGATATTTGTTTTCTTCTCTTATCCACAAAACCCATTTCTCTTTTTACTGATTTGCTTATCTCATAAAATGCAGCTATAGCCATGTGCTTATCTTTGTTTGCAAATTTCAGAAGATCGGTGCCAGATATTTCGGTATACAGATCTGATATCTTTCTTCCTTCTAATAATGCTTTCTTGATCAAGAGCCTTACTTTTTTTTGATTCTCTCTGACAAGTACAGGTATAGGATTCGGATCTTTTTTCTCTTCTTCACAATCTGGGATTAACAGTTGCTCCCAGCCTTTCATGCCCATGGGGTTTTTGGCTGCGTTATCCATCAGCAGCTGCCCACTTGACTTCATGTTCCGCACCAAATGCATTCATCAATTCAACCAAGTCTCTCATCTCAGAAACATTCATCCTGCTTGTTGATTGGCCTAAAACCACTATTCCACCGTCAATGCCTGGTACTGTGTCCATTTGTTTCAACGAAGCTGTAAAAACATGCTTCCAGTCTTCAGAACTTAGTTTCCTGCCGTACCATTCAACTTGCTCAGACACATCTGAAAGCATCGCCCAGAGCTTCGAATTTTGATCTAAACTTCTTGTCCTTTTCCTAATAATACAAACAAAATCTACTGGCGCCATATCAACGCATTGCTTCGCGTATAGCTTCCTTTGTTGATCAATTAGATTGATTGTTTGTTTATCGATCACAGCAAACCGAGACGTTTATTTGTCATGGCAAATTCACCATGTTCTTTTTCTGCTTCTTTGTAGTAAGCTCTTGTCTCATAAATATTTCTTTGTTTCATCAATGAGATGCTGAATAGTCATGTCGTCGTGCGTGTCATAAAATGTCTCGTCTATCTGGATATCAAAAGTTTCTTCTATGCCCATCAAAATATTGATACCATCAAGTGAATCTGACCCTAAGTCGCGCTGTAATCTCGATTCATTCGTGACTTTTTCGATATCACAAACTGTATTTTCAGAAACTATCTTTTTGATATTCGTTTCTATGTCTTTCATGCCGCATCCTTGCTTTTTATTTCTGAGATGTTGCCAACAGCGGTATTCAAGTCTTTCTGTAAACGCTGCAGTCCAACACCGTCAGAAAACTCAATTAGTCCCACGCCGCAATTCATGACCTGCTTCGCTTTTTCAACGTTACCGATCAAATTCGGCGGATCAAGGCGGTGGCCTTCTTTTGAGTTATGACATTCCGCAATGCCGATCAGGTGAGAAGGATATTCTGGGATTTGATTTCTTGACTTAAACCCACGGTATCTAGTCTGAAATTCTCTAGCCACAAACGGCCACTCGTCATCCGTTTTTGTGCCAAGCGGTATCCAGCCACCCATGTCCTGCAAAACTTTGTGTATCAAAGGATCGTCAAATGTGACAGATTGATACGTGCCAATTTGCCGCAAAGCTTTGTCAACTTTTGACCAGGCAACCATTGACGAATCTTCGGTACTGCCTTCGATCATTTTGCGAATATTTGATATTTTTGGCATGAAATCGCCGTCTTTATCAGTATTTCGAATATGACGAAAAAGTGCTTCCCTTACAGCCTCAAAATCAACATCATGTAACCCTTGCCAGTAGAGCATTTTCAGGCTTGGCGTCATGTTTTTGCTGTACTGCTCGGCAACGGTATCGAGCAATTCGCAAAACTCGTCAAAGTGTTGTTGCTTCATGCGTTATGTCCTTCTCGTCTTTATTTTCTAGGCCAAAAAGCTTGCGTTTTGCAATCTCAGTCTGCTGTCGGTTGTATTCTTCACGGCTATGCTGAGAAACAACCTGTAAACCTCTATTTTTCAATGGATAAACGTCTTTCCAACTTGATCTAATGGACTGATTAATAACTTCTGTGGGATCGTGACCTTGATTGCTTAATCTCGTTAATTCTTTTATTAAACAATTGATTGCTTGTGGTGAATTGACAGCTTTTATTTTTTTCCTAAGCTCTAAAAATGTATTCCATGTTTCGTCATCAACCAGATCTTGAGTAGGCAGTTCTTTTTTTCCCGGTTCAATTTTTTTTGGTTTCGGTTTTTCTTGCTGGCTTTCTTTTTTTAGTATTTTTTCTTTTGTTTCTCCCTTACCCGACCCCGACCCCAAACCCAAACCCAAACCCAAACCCAGGCCGTCATCTGTCCGCACATTGCTGTCATCTGTCAGCGAGTTGCTGTCAATTACTTCCTGAGATTCTTCTGGCGGCTCTGGATATTTGCCTTTGCTGCGAACACGTTGATCCCATTTTTTTATAAAAAAGAATGGCTTATTATCAACATGGTAAAATTGTATTAAGTCGGCTTCTATCAGTTCTAGTAACAGATCTTTGATCTTTTCTGCCGTAAAATAATCTTTCAGCGGGAAACACTGACTTTTGACTATCTGCACACGCCCATCCATGCGACCGAAGTCATCTGCTGCAACTAGCAGGCGATAGAACAACACTTCGCTGTCACTTGACAGCAAATTGATGGCATCTGACGTGCATATGCCTTCTTTTAGCAATCTATTCGGCATTAGAAAGATCCATTAATGTTGAACTGTTCCCAAAATGGAAATAGTTGCCTGCAACTAAATAGTGTCATGACTTTAATGCTCATATATCAACCTCAAACGGAGCAAATCTGACTCTTAGTTGATTACCCATAGCCTTGTATAATATTTCCGGCCTTACAGGCACAGAAACAGTGTAGTAGCCGCGGTTCTTAGCCCATACATGTTTCTTGGCGTCTTCTTTCCATTGCTCGCCATGTTTAACCCATGCGCTCTGTAGTTGTATAACTGGCAGTAAATGGCATATGCCAAGCGGGGCAATTAGATACGCAATAAAATCTGCTCTTAAAGGTTTGCAAACCCAGCCAGGAGTATTCCTTGCGTTATCACTTAAATATTCAAGCGCAATATCGTCGTACACTTCGCCTGTTTTTTTGCTTCTCCCGCGTACCTTCTCATCGATAAAGATTTGCTTGGTATTCGATAACATAACCCCGCGGTCGATGCCTTCTCGTTGCCAAAATCCGTCTTGACGATAAGAGATAAAGTCAATCATGTCTGGAAATGCTTTTGAATAGACTGCTGCCCATACAGGGTGATCTTCAAACGAGTGTGAAAACGCCAAGCATTCTTTGAAATCATGCGCGCTCATGATTGGTTTCCCCAAACAGACCAACCAGCACGCGGACTACGACAAAATAGCTCTATCTTTGGCAATTCCGGATACATGCTTTCAATAATTTCGTAAAACCTTTCAGGCTTCTCGCTATGCAGTCCGCGATCTATCGAAATTACAGATGAATGTCTTGCTGACGGTGGTGGTACAGGGATTTTTCCTTTTGTAGCAATCAGTAATATTTCATGTTGTTGCCTGAAGTAATACCCCATGCCAATTTTTTGCTTATCCCAAACAGCGCATGTCCTATATTCAAATCCCCATGAATCTAAAACTTTGATTGATTCGGTTAACTTCGGGCTGGTTGTCCATAGAAATAATATTGAATCTTGTGTGGCTAACTCGCCAACCGGCATCGCGCAGATTTCATCAAGATCCATTGTTGGATAATGATTCTCTATCTGTCGGTTATCAGTTGAGCAATATTCATAACACCAAGGTGGATCGGCGTAGATTACTGGGTATGTGGTACCGGTATTCAGCTCTGAATTACCTTTTGCAATCTCAGCAATATTTTCAATTCTTTCAGTGCGTCTGCTTTCTGTTTTTCTGGCCCTTATTTCTTTTGCAGCTTGCAGTATTTCTTTTTCACCTTTCGCAATTAGCTCTGTTTGTTCTTCTTCTGGTAACTCAGAAATCGAAGCGGCCGCACTTACTGAAACCACTCCACTTTCAACTTTATTTATTAGCTCTGGCGTTGCATTGGCGTCAATTGATTCAGCGAATGCTCCTGCGCGTTTTACAGTTGGCGCAGATACGCCGTGTTCATTGGCTAATTTCTCAGATGTTGATTGGTTTTGGTCTGGATCATTTTGATCCTTACCACTTTCAGTATATTGATTGCCCTTAAACCCTTGCGATTTAAGCCTGTTGTACCGCCTACCAAGTAACAGTTTAAATTGGTCGGGCGTTAAATTGCGGCGGCCAAGTTGGTTTTTTTCTATCCATTCAATGACTGATTCACGGTTTTCAAATTCTTTCGAAACTGTTTCAAAAGAAACGGCATTATGTAAGCAAATCTCAAGACGGTTGTGCCCGTCAATAAGCGTTTCTCCCCATAAGACAAGCGGTTCCCTGCAGCCGTCAACGATAATATTTTCCTCAAGCTGAGCAAACTCATCTAGCTTGAGTGGTATCAAATATTTCTTAAATTCTTGGTCAATGATCAATGTTTGTCTCATAAAAAAGACTAATGTGTTTCATAATTCAGCCGAAATCATATTGATGGAGGCGCTTGGCAATTCCTTGTAAGTTTTTCTGATCCCAAAAAACCTTTGATAGAAGGCGAAGGTCATCGGGACCCTCAGAGAAGCAGGCTCAACCTGCTGACTTATTAAGGAATAATCATGGCTAATAAACCATGTGAACCTTGTAAAACGCCGCCTCGTGGCCCTAAGACTGTACCGGTCAAGGACCACAAACGGCGCAAACCAAGGAAGCCTTGCAAGTAAATAGCTTGTGAGTAACCCAAGCGCTTCCACCAATATGGTTTCTATTTTTTTCACTTTACCCAAAAAAATCCCGCCCAACTCCGCGCAAACGGTGAAGGACGGGCGAACAAACAAAAGGAAAAAATAATGAAACATAGCGCCAATCCGCCGACGCTCTAAGCGTCTGTGCCCGGTCTAGTAGGCTTGGCTGCACGGTATACCTATCGCTCATTGTGGGAGGGCAATAGATTCTTAAATTAGTTGACATGTACTAGGTTTTTTTCTAGTTGATTAGTACTAAATTGGTACTCATGGGCCATATACGTGTGTTGGTAAGCTGTCTATATTGAAAAAGCTGTTTTCATTCATTTAGGCGACCTTTTCGGATTTGTTTTGTTGTGCTAGTTCCGGCCAGATTAAGTGCCAGTCGTCCGGGCGTAGGTCTTTACGGGTTACTTGGCCATTTGTTGCTTGTTCGATTTGCACACACCTGATATTTGATATTGCCGTGCTTCCAACGATCATTTGTGACAAATGAGAGAGTGATATACCTATATCGTTTGCTAAACGAGAATGCTCTCCACGTTCTTTGTTTGTAAAATATTCTTTAAGATTCATTGGAAATTATTGTTATGGCTAAGATACAAACACAGTTTAGTGAACACTTAACCCAAAGTCAAGTGTTTGCTTGTTTAGCATTTGTTAATCAAACTTGGAGAATGGATATTGTAAAAATAAGAAGGTCACAGCTAAAAAAATGGTTCGATGGCAAGAAAATTCCTGAATCTGAGAAGAGTTACATTTCACAACTGATTAATGGAAAAGCTTCCTTCGGAGAAAAAGCCGCACGCCGTATTGAAAATGATTACGAAATGGGAGATGGCTATTTAGATAATTTAAGCATTCATGATCTTAATATTGATGCATCAGACAAAGAACTTGTCGCGTTAATAAAAATGCTTCAACAAATACCAAAGGAGAATAGACCCCAAGCAAAAAGACTCCTTGATGTGGCTAATGAACTGTCCGCCAAAACAGGGCAAAAAAACCGAAAGAAAGAACGAGACAAAGAACGAGACAAAGAACACGAAGAAGAGCAACATTATTCAGATAAGTGATAGCTGTACGGCCGAGTTTTGTAGATGTAAATCAACTTAGGGCGGGAAAAATGAAAAGAGCTATAAACTTAGTTGCAGCGATCGCATTAATTACATCAGCTTCGGTTTACGCTGACACTTATGACCCAGCAACAAATTTACTGACGATCCCGACCATAACGGTTGAAGGCGTTACTTATACTGATGTGGTTGTAACTGTTGGTCAAGTAATAAGTATCGGTAGCTCTTCAATTGACCCAATTGAGAATAACAGTCGTAATTGCAATTGGAGCTTTAACGGGAATGACTTTGATAGTCTCACGTATGAGATTACCGTGTTACCGTCTACACATAAGATAAATGTAAGCATAACAGGGATGACGAATGTGTCGAGTTTCCGCGTGTCTAGCGTAGCTCTAGTACAGGGCAGTAAATCTACTGAGGCTACCAAATTCCCAAGTGCGCCGGGAGCTTTATGGACAGGTGACGACGGATTTGATGGCGGTACGATCCCAACTGGTGTAATAAAAACAGGAACATTAACCAGGTTTCCATCTTGGTTTGATTTGAATCAACCATTCACCTGGATAGACTCAGGCGAAGATTTTACTTGTTAGCATAAGCAATAAACTCGGCGGCACCAAAGTTTACTTACACCTGGCAAGTGACAAAAATCACACCTCATAGCACAAAACGATTGAAATCGAACTGGAATAGGCTTATATTCTTAGTCTAAATTAACAAAATAATTGCTATAAATAATGCCAGGTAGTTATTGAACGTCTAATAAATTCAATAATCCAATAGATATTACGATAATAATAATAAATTCAATTGGTCAAAAGGAGAATGGAGATATTACAATGAAACTGAAACGAAAATCAATACGTAGAGTAATCGCCGCGATCCCAGAAATATATTCGTTAAGTTCAAATGATTATAGCAAGTTCGTTACTCACAAAGATCCTGCCATAGTGATGCGTGATAACTGGAGAAATCTTGGCAATAGGCTTAATGTAGCCATAAAAAAGGTGGGACATGAGGCGACAAAGAAACAAGAAAAACAGCACGAAATTACAGAAGGCTAACTCACCACCTGAAGTATCAAAAACTTCGAGCAATGCTTTATCAAGAATTGCAGAGCCAACAGATACAACTGAGTTATCAGTTGAAAAACGCACGCAAGCGCTGGTAAATCACACACAATTCGAAGGTCCTCTCCCGCCCCCGGAAATATTCCGTAAATACGGCGAAATCATACCTGATGCCCCAGAACGAATACTGCGTGTTTTTGAAGAAGACTCTACGCACGCACGTGATATACAAATACGCGCACTAGAGGCTCAAGTGCAAGATAACAGACGTGTACATTGGATGGCATGGACGTTGATTATTTTTGGCTTCGTGTTGTCAGCTTTCTTTGCATGGATAGATAAAGACATACTAGCGGGTACATTACTAGCTTCAACATTAGCTGGCACTATAACCGGATTCCTACAAAACAAGAAAGACAAGTAACTAACCATCTATTTATTAATTCACGGAGGGTAAAATGAACATGATTACGGAGCTACCTATGTCTTCGCCGTTTTACGCGGCATACGAAACACAAAAAACGGAAATCAATGCTGCCATTGATCGAGCGATAGCAGATAGCGCAAATAGATTAGGAAAAGATTTGGTGAATGAATTATTTTCAATAAAATCACGTACTGTTTTAGATCAAAAAGCAGCATAATAATAAACTAATTACAAAATATATCTAACCCGCCTAGAACACTAGAGCGGGTTTTTTATTGCCCTCCCTTAACACCTAACACCCTCCAATCACCGCCACCCGGCGGTTTTTTTTCGTCCCGAATCTGGATTGTAGCAGTTTTCTTTTAAAAAAGTTTAGTGAACGCTTGACTCATGGTTTAGTATTTGTTAAACTTCTTTCATCTTCAAAAACCACCAGGAGAAACCCATGAAAACCCTAATCGCAGCAATCCTATTTTTCACCGCAACAACCGCATACGCCGATTTCTCATCCACCTGGATTTTGCAGCGCACGATTATCACCGACGAGCACAAAGTATTCGATACCGCTCTTGACGATCACATACTCATTGGCGGCGTTATGAAAGTCGTGAATGACGAATACGAATTAAAAGGACTCATGGTTGACGAGCGCACAAATGAGCAAGTGCAGATAGTCGAGTCATTCAAGTTACTCGCGCTGGATGAAGAAGGACTATGGGTTGACGTGGTAGACGAGCAAGAGAATGAAACAACCGTCCATATCCTTAATCGCACACCGAGAAGTGGCGAGCCATTGAATCTTTTCTTTACTGATCCAGCCTGGCGCATGACCACCACTCACTCATTTAGATTGATCGGCCACCACGAAGAATTGCCAGAATTTGAGTTTGAGCGCGGCGTGGGCATTCTCGAAGGCAAGATGATGCTGGATCAGATGTACTCGAATCAGTAACAGGACAAACCCATGAAAAACCTTAAATACAGAATCACGGTAGCAACAAAAGGCAAGCCGGCATACAGATACACGGCAATAGGCTTCAAGTCGTCAACATATGCCCTTTTGAATGCGTTGCAGGTGCTTCAGGGTGATGTGCCAAGGTTGTTGAAAGTGGAGTCTGTGAAATGAGTGTGCAACCACAATCAACCGCCGACAGAGACTGGGCAGATCTAAAAGTCTTGGTGCAGCGTTATCTCAATGAAGTAGGCCCAAGTGGCGCAACAGACATTATGCACCTAATCAAAGAGTGGCTGAATGACGCTGCAATAGATTTACCTGACAACGACGAGAAAGAAGAAGCGTTTAACGACTATTCGACTTCTGTTGAAATCATGGAAGCTTGCATGACCGCAATGGAATTGAAGTATGGGCTTGAGAATTACGAGACAGCCTATCAGCAACGTGTTGATGCTCTATCGCTATTCAAGTTTTTCGCTAACAAGATAAAGGCATAACCATGATGTGGAAACCAGCATACAGACTCTGTATTAGAGAAGCTGACGACGAGCTCATATTTGTTGATGTGGTTAATTGCTACTTTGATGATCGCCGAGACGCAATCAGCGAAGCCACAAAAAACACGACAAGCTTTGTTGAATGGATAAGCGACTGGAGAGAGTTAGATGAACAACGATAATTTGCCACAAACCACACTCAGCGAGAACGAGTTGTTTGATGTACTAAAAAGTTCTCTTTATGTCGGCGCACAGGACGAGTCTATTAAATTGGTGCTTGGATATTGCCAAGCTGCAGGCCTTGATCCAATGCAAAAGCCTGTCCATATCGTACCGATGTATTGCGCCACAGGTAAGAAAGATGCCAATGGTTATGACATTAAGGCCATGCGTGATGTAGTAATGCCAGGCATCGGCCTATACAGAATACAAGCAGCGCGCACCGGCAGCTATGCTGGCGCTGCTGAGCCAGAATATGGTGATGATGTAACAGAGAAACTAGACAGCGTGAAAGTAACTTATCCAAAGTGGTGCAAAGTAACTGTAAAACGCCAGCTTGCTAATGGCGACATTGCTGAATTTACTTCAATTGAGTTTTGGAAAGAAAACTACGCAATGAAGAGCAAATCAACTGCACCTAACGCAATGTGGCTAAAACGTCCTTATGGACAGATTGCAAAGTGCGCAGAAGCGCAGGCATTGCGTAAGGCATTCCCCGAAATAGGATCACAACCTACGGCGGACGAAATGGAAGGCAAGGAAATTGACGTAACACCCACGCCAACCAGTAGAGAAATCAAACAGGTTGGATTGTGTAGCGATGAAAAATTCATCGGGAACAGCTCAAAGTGGGAAGCAATTGTTAGGTCAGGCAAGAAAAATGCTGATGAATTAATCGCTTTTATATGCACGAAAGCTCGGTTAACAGAAGCACAAGAAGAAGAAATCAGGTCATGGGAGAACCAACATGCAGATACATAATTTAACACAAGGAAGTCCTGAATGGGATCAATTCAGGCTAGATCATTTTGGCGCGAGCGAAGCTGCCGCGATGCTTGGGTTGTCCAGCAAAGTTACAAGAAATGAGCTTCTTAAAATGAAGCATACCGGCATAGCTAAAGAATATAGTGACTGGGTAGAAAATGTTTTGTTTGCGAATGGTCACGAATTAGAGGAATTAGCAAGGCCAATCATGGAAGCAGAACTAGGCGAAGATTTATACCCGGTTACTTGTTCTGATGGCGATTTATCAGCATCTTGCGACGGCCTGACGCTGGATGAATCTATCGCCTGGGAACACAAGCAATGGAATGACGCGTTAGCTGAAAGTGTTCGTAATGGCATAGTGCCTGACGAATATATGCCTCAATGCCAACAAATCTTGATGATTACAGGCGCGCATGAATTGTTCTTCGGTGTGTCAGATGGTACAGAATCAAACAGAGAAGAGACCACCGTTTACATAAATCCAGACTGGGCCAATCGAATAATTACAGGTTGGCAGCAATTCAGGAAAGATTTAAAGGAATACAAGCCGCGCGAGATAACTGAGAAACCAGAAGCAGAAGCAATCATGCAGCTACCCGCCCTATCCATTCAGATAAAAGGCGAAGTTACCACAAGCAATCTACCGCAGTTTAAAAAAGCTGCTGAAACGTTTATCTCAAATATTAAAACCAATCTGCAGACTGACGAAGATTTTGCCAATGCAGAATCAACCGTTAAATTTTGCGCTGATACTGAAAAGAAAATCGAATTGGCTAAAGATGCTGCCATAGCGCAAACATCAAGCATCGATGATCTGATGCGAACAATGGATCATATTAAAGATTCATTAAGAGTTAAACGCCTGGCATTGGAAAAACTAGTTAAGACTCAGAAGGAAACAATCAGAAACAAGATTATCGATGATTCATATGAGCTAGCAAGAGACCATGTTGGCAACCTAGCCTGCGAAATAAAACTTGTTAAGTTTCATATTATTGCTGATTCGCTATGCATGAAACGTGATTTCATTCAGTCCACAAAAAACAAACGCACCTTGTCAAGCCTGCATAACGCAGTTGATACATACCTGGCAGAAGTAAAGATCCATTTAGATGCTGCAGCTAAAAATATTCGAGAAAAAATAGCGTTTCTAGTTGATACCAACCATGAATGGTTATTCCCTGACATTCAGCAAATAATCATTAAGAACAACGACGATTTCAAGTTGCTTGTTGAAACACGTATTTCAGATCACAAAAAGAAGGTTGCCGAAGAGACACAGAAGAAAATTGACGCTGAAAAGAAGGCTGAAGAATTAGCAAGGCAAGAAGCTGAAGCAAAAGAACACGTCAAAATTGAAGAAGCAAAAAAACAAGAAACATTCGAGAAAGGAACTGAGCATCTACCTCCCGTAAATAAACATTTAAACAAAGGTGAGATGCATGCGTCAAGGCCAGCAGCTGAGCGCGATGATATAGCCCTTCGTGAAAAATTAATAATTGAAGCCAGGGAGTCACTTATAAAGCAAATTCCATTTCTAGGCTTTGGTCCAGCTTCTGCGGTTATTAAGGCAATCGCAAATGACGAAATAAAAAACGTCAAGATAATTTTCTGAGAACAAACAACATGCTGACCCAACAACCAATTAAAACCGACCTGCAATCCTGGCAAATATGCCTTGGCCTGCTTCCACTACCAGAAAAGGTTATCCAGGACATAGAAAGCGGCATGCCCAAACCAGAGCCAGATACTTTCTTTGAAAGGGTAAAGCTCACCAAAGAGCAGGTTTCAGAAATTGAAGCATTCGCAGAAAAGAAAATAGAAGAGAAATTAACCGCAGAAGAAATATACGATCTTCTGATTGAGAAAGAAATGATGCCGGCGTCAATTGATGGCAGGCATCCATCATTGGCGAAGATATCGGACATTATTTCAAATGTGAGAAAACGGCTCGGCCTGAGTGGATTTGGCAGAGAAACCGGGAAGATTGCTTATGAAATGAAAATGAAAGGCATTAGTGAAAAAGAAATCGCTGCTGCTCTTGGATTAAAAGAAAATTCAGTACGTAGCGTCGCGTCTAAGTACAAGAAGAAACTTGAGAGGGGTGAAATATGTTGAATGACTACAAGGGCTATAAAGCGCCAGACAACAGCGACAAGATATGGATTTATTGTGCTGGGTTGCTTTTACTGGTTGCCCTGCTCGGCTTTATGGAAGAGCGTGATCGAGAGCTTAGGGCTGAGATGGTGGCGCAGCAGTGTAACGATACTGGAGCTTAAATGAAGATTGAAACTTCACAAGTAACAAAACTAAGGCTTTCTGAGCTGGACAGACTAGACCCTGTTTCAGTAATAGTTGAAGACCTCCGCAAAGGCCAAGGAAAAATAACTATTGAGTGTTTTGGTAAAGCATGGAGTACCTACTGGGGTGGCATGGGTGACCAAACCATAACTGAATTTTTTTGTGACTCCAATGAGCATTATATTGCAAATAAACTTAGCAGCATTGATTCAGAAGTATATGACATAGACAAAATCCGTGAAGATGCAGAAAAGAATGGAATTGAATGTTGGCGCGATGATCCTTGGAATGATCATGACTTTCTAGCGAATATGTACGGATCAGACATGAGTGAATGGCACTATAGCTTGCCGAAGATGGCTAACTATGAGTATCAATATCTGTGCCGGATTATTAAGGCAGTGCAAGCAGCGTTTGCAGAGTTATCGTTGGATATCAAAAACACAGATGCAACCTGCAATACAGGAAATTAACCAATGACAGATAACAGCTCAAACGCACCATACACAACTCAATCAGAAATGGAATTTATCAACAAACTTGGCACATGCAGCGATCAGCATACGGTTGACCGGTTTGAATTACTGAGGCGATACGAAAGAGCCTGCAAAAAACGTATCAGATGGGATCGAATAGATGGCGTTGAGAGTATGGCGCATTTGAATCAGATGGCTAGGGATTGATTGTTATGAACGCATCAACGTGTGATAACACAATCTATGAATACACATTAAGCAGATAAATAACCATGACCGAACAAATAGAAATAATCGACAAGATTGGCGATCTGATATCCAATAACGTTTATCCACAGCTACGCCTTGACCAAACGCTATGGAATGCTGATCAATGTGCCGGGTACCTTGGTGTGTCCAAGAAATATTTCATGGCGACGTATGCACCTCTGCCAGACTTCCCGAAGGCAGGACAGTTGCCACGGCCAGGCGGCAAAGGTAATGTAAAATGGATCGCGCAGGATGTTGTTGATTGGGCGCTGAAATATATCAAAGGCGGCAAAAAAATCAGATCCGTTTAGCGATATCAGCCATGCTTTCACGAAAATATATTTGAAGCTGCCTCAAGTCACGATGGCCTGAGATACGCGCCAACGTGAGAATATCAACTTTTTTCGATAGCCGTGTTATTGCTTCCGCTCTGGTATCGTGAAAGTGTAAATCATCAATGATTGCTCTTGCTTTGGCTTTTCTGAATAACGAGTCTATTTGGCTTGTTTTTAGATTGAACACTGAATCAGGATCATTCCTAACCTGCTTAATAATCCGCACTGCCTCGTCGGATAACGGGACATCACGTGGCAAGCCGTTTTTAGTAACCGGCAACCTGGCAACACGATTATCAAGATCAATATTATCCCACGTAAGCGAAACAATCTCACCAGCACGCATTGCAGTTTCGATCGCAAATAGCATTGCAGCGCCGACCGTGGCGGTGATTGTTTCTGGCTTTTCTGTATAATCATAACCTAGCGCGAATAACAGCCGGTCAATTTCGTCCTGGCTGATCCTGCGTTCGCGTGCTGCCGGTGGCTTTGGCCGCTTAACTTGTTTAATCGGGTTCGCTGGCAACCATCCCCACTCATTAACTGCGACGTTAAGAGCATGAGATACCAAATTCCAGTCGCGCAATACCGTAGCCACAGAGACGACTTTTAACCGACGGTCGCGCCATGCTGCAAAATGCGATGGCTGCAGATCTTCCAGTCTCACATCCGCAATTGGATCACGGCAAACAACATTAATGCGCATTAGTTCCCAACGTACTCCGCGCTTACCTGGCGAGACTATGGCGCCATAATGCTGCATTAGCTCTGCGAATGATTTGTTGGCTATTTTGCCGTGGTCGCCGCGTATAATATTCAGCTCAACTTCGGACGCCCACATGCGTGCTTCTGTTTTCGTGCGAAATGTGCGAGACTTGCGAATACCTTTGCGGGCGATCATTGCCTCATAGCCAGCACCTTTTTTCCTGATCGACGCCATATCCGTAATCCTTTCCGTACAATATCCGCGAATGATACCGAAAGAATGGGAAAGAATCAGCAAAAATCAGATTTACGAGGCATAAAGAAAACTGCTTAAACCGGTATAAACTAAAGGCTTAATGCGTTTTATGGAATATTACGAAACAATCAAAAAAAGTATCGTGGTGCCCAGAAGAGGACTCGAACCTCCACACCCGAAGGCACATGGACCTGAACCATGCGCGTCTACCAATTCCGCCATCTGGGCGTTATCCGCTTCCTATCCGAGGAGGCAAAACGTCGGTAATTCTATAGGAAATCACTGTTTTGTCAATTAAGAAGAAGCATAAGCTACGCAATCTCGACCCACACCTTGAGCGTGAAAAAGAGCTTTATGGCCATCCGCTGCCAAGCCGGGAATATATTCTGCAAATCATGGAAGAACAAGGCGTTCCTGTTACCGACCCAGCATTACAAAAACTGCTCGGTATTTCCCCTGATGAAAATGAAATCTTTAGTCGCCGGCTTGCCGCGATGGTGCGTGAAGGTCAGATTATACGTAATCGCAAAGGTGATCTTTGCATCATGGAAAAACTGGCGCTCATTAAAGGTAAAGTACAGGGCCATGCCGATGGATTCGGTTTTCTAATCCCGGACGATGGCAGCACTGATTTATTCTTAAGCCCAAAGGAAATGCATAAAGCGCTTCATGGTGATCAAGTAGTCGTACGAGAAATTGGAGTGGACCGGCGAGGACGCAGAGAGGCAACGATTGTTGAAGTGCTAGAACGTGCCAATTCACAACTTGTAGGAAGATTGCATGATGACCATGGAATCTTATTTGTAGAAGCAGAAAACCGACGTATCAGCCAGGATATTTTGATACCGAAAGAAAAATCTATGAACGCGAAAGCGGGGCAAGTGGTCATTGTAAAAATTATTCAACAACCCAGCAAAAAAGCGCAACCGATTGGCGATATTATTGAAATTCTTGGGGATTACACATCAGCAGGTATGGAAATTGAGATCGCACTACGCAAACATGACTTGCCTCATGAATTTTCACCCGAAATGGAGAAACTTTGCGCCAAGTTACCCAAGAGAATACTCAAAAAGGAATTAGCTAAAAGAGAAGATCTCCGGCACTTGCCGCTAGTAACTATTGATAGCGAAACCGCGCGAGATTTTGATGATGCCGTCTATTGCGAAGACAACAAAAAAGGCTACAAGTTGTATGTTGCCATCGCCGATGTCAGTCACTATGTACATGCTAACGATTTACTAGATAAGGAAGCATTTGAACGCGGCAATTCAGTCTATTTTCCCAGACGGGTAATTCCAATGCTTCCGGAAGTGCTTTCCAACGGCTTATGCTCGCTTAAGCCACGATGTGATCGACTTTGCATGGTATGTGAAATACAGTTCAAATCAAATGGCGATCTTATAGACTATCGTTTTTACCCCGCAGTCATGCACTCGCACGCACGCCTTACGTACAACAAAGTCGCAGCAATGATAGATAATGCGAAAAGTAAAGAAGCCAAGCAGCATATAAAACTTTTACCTCATATCCAGCTGCTTCACAAGCTATACAAGGTGTTGCTGAAGACAAGAAAGAAACGCGGCGCCATAGAATTTGAAACAACCGAAACGCAAATGATTTTCAACGACCAGGGAAAAATCGAGAAAATCTCACCTGTTCACCGCAATGACGCTCACCGGCTGATTGAGGAATGCATGCTGGCTGCGAACGTATGCACGTCAGATTTTCTACAAAAACATGAGCAGCCTGCCATTTACCGTATTCATGAAGGCCCGGCACCTGAAAAACTTGTTGGTTTACGTGACTTTCTTAAGGAGTTTGGCCTGCAACTAGGTGGTGGCGATGATCCTCATGCTAAAGATTATGCCAAAACACTCAGCAAAATTCATGATAGACCCGACGCGCAATTGTTACAAACTGTCATGCTAAGATCGCTGCGCCAGGCAGTTTACAGCCCCGATAATGTTGGGCATTTTGGACTGGCATATGAATCCTACACGCACTTCACTTCCCCCATTCGCCGTTACCCTGATTTGTTGATACACCGCGTAATAAAAGCAATATTGAGTAACAAAAAATATTCGCCTGGTGACTGGCATGCCCTAGGAATGCATTGCTCACAAACTGAACGACGTGCTGATGAAGCTGTCCGTGATGCAGAGTCATGGCTAAAGTGCTTCTACATGCAAGACAAAATCGGCGAGAGTTTTGACGGCGTCATTAGCAGCGTAACCGGCTTCGGACTTTTTGTCGCGCTCGATAACATTTATGTAGAAGGACTCGTGCATATTTCCGAATTACCCAGTGATTATTTTCAATTTGACGCCACCAAACACCTGTTACTTGGAGAAAGAAGCGGCATGCAATTTCGCCTTGGCGATCGGCTGCGTGTCAAGCTTGTACGTGTGGATTTAGAGACCAGCAAAATTGATTTCGTGTTAGCAGAAACTAAAAACAAGGCCGCATCGAATTTGCCAACTAAGGCAAGCAACAAACGTCAAAAAAAGAAAAAAGCAGAATATGTCTAACACCCGTCCGATATTTGGTTTTCATGCGGTTACCAGCCGTTTACGACAGAATCCAGATAGCATCAAAGAAATTTTCATTGACGCCGATCGTCGCGATCAACGAGCCCGCGAATTAATAAAACTTGCTGAATTCAAAGATATTCGATTGATATCCTGCGATCACGAGAGGCTTGACAAAATAACAGGCAACAAGCGTCATCAGGGTATAACAGCCATCGTTGATACAACACGAGGTTATCTCTCTATTGAAGATGTACTAGAAACACTTTCCGAACCCGCGCGACTTCTTGTGCTGGATGGCGTACAAGATCCGCATAATTTAGGCGCATGTTTACGCGTTGCCGATGCTTTTGGCGTTCATGCCGTCATAGCACCGAAAGACCGCGCTGTCGGTCTTACCGCCACAGTACACAAAGTTGCCAGCGGTGCAGCAGATACCATCCCCTTTATCCCAGTCACCAATCTGGCCCGTACGATACGGACACTAAAACAACGGGGTATATGGGTCATTGGAACCGATAGCAATGCAGATTGCGATCTGAATACGCTTAACCTTCATGGACCCGTTGCCTGGGTTTTAGGCGCAGAAGGACAAGGTATGCGGCGATTAACGCGAGAAAACTGCGACCAAATAACACGCATTCCCATGCTGGGCAACGTGGAAAGCCTCAATGTTTCAGTCAGTGCGGGGATCTGTTTATTTGAAACATACCGGCAACAACTAACGACCATACCGGCCACCACTAACGAAAGCTGATTTTTCCCAAAATTCAGTATCAAAACCCACCACAAAAGTTAGCCAGCAACAAAAACTTACATACTAAAACTGCCTTAATCCCGCTATAATAACGGCTACAAAATCAACTTCCAGCCATGATACTGCCTAACCAGCCCAACTTTAAATCACATTTTGCCGAACTTCTGCATCACGCCGCGAGCAAGGTAGCATCCTCTGATTTAACTACACGCATTGAGTTGGCCCGCACTAAGCAAGCTAAACATGGTGATTACTCCTGCAATTTGGCTATGCAACTGGCCAAGCCTTTACACAAAAATCCCCGGGAAATCGCCACGTTACTCATTGATGCCCTACCCCCCTCACCTTACCTGGAAAAAGCCGAGGTCGCAGGCGCTGGATTTATCAATCTGTTTCTTCAAATTTCAGCTAAACAACAATTCCCATATTATGTATTAAAGCATGGCAGTAATTTCGGCCATCAAAATATTGGCGCAGGTAAAAAAATCCAAGTGGAATTCGTTTCAGCTAATCCAACCGGGCCATTACATGTCGGTCACGGACGCGGCGCAGCATTCGGCGCAAGTCTTGCCAACATCTTAGCTGCCGCTGGTTTTACCGTTACACGTGAATACTATGTCAATGATGCTGGACGTCAAATGGACATACTGGCACTTTCCACCTGGTTACGCTACTTGCAACTCAATGGCTTCACCATCCCATTCCCCAAAAACGCTTATCAAGGTGAGTATGTGCGCGACATGGCGCAGCTGATAGAAAAAGCGCATGGAAAACGCTATGTCCATCAGCCCGATCTGCTGTTACAAAATCTTTCCTCAACCCCCTTGGAAATAGAAGTTGATGAAGAAGAACAATTAAATAAATGGATTGTCAGTGCAAAAAAGATATTGGGTGAAGATTATGCGTATATCCATAATTTTGCCCTTACCGAACAGCTGGGCGACTGCCGCAATGATTTAATGGAATTTGGCGTCGAATTTGACACTTGGCTCTCAGAACAATCATTATTTGACAATGGTATGGTGGCACATGCGGTCGAGTTACTCGAGAAAAAAAACTATTTGTACCAACAAGATGGCGCCACATGGTTCCGTTCAACCCACTTTGGTGACGAAAAAGATCGCGTCGTACAGCGTGAAAACGGACAATTTACTTATTTCGCTTCCGATATTGCTTACCATCTCAACAAGTTTGAACGTGGTTTTGATCAGATGATTGATGTATGGGGAGCAGACCACCACGGTTATGTTTCTCGAATAAAAGGCGCCATTCAGGCATTGGCACTTGATCCTGCGAAGCTTGAAATCTCACTAGTACAATTTGCTGTGCTCTATCGAGAAGGGAAAAAAGCGCCTATGTCTACCCGTTCCGGTGAATTTGTAACACTTCGGGACCTTCGGCGGGAAGTGGGTAAAGATGCCGCACGTTTTTTTTATGTCATGCGAAAAAGTGATCAGCATTTGGATTTTGATCTGGATTTAGCCAAATCACAAAGCAATGACAATCCCGTATATTATATTCAATATGCCTATGCCCGGGTTTGTAGTGTAATGGCACAATGGGACGAAGATGCAGCGATACTGCACAGCACAGACACTACAATGCTGACCAGTCCTATGGAACTAGCATTACTACAGAAACTCATTGATTTCCCTGATATGGTTGAATCCGCAGCAAGGGAATCAGCACCGCATCTTATCGCTTTTTACCTTCGAGAACTGGCAAGCGAATTTCATAGTTACTATAATGCAACACGTTTTCTGGTAACAGAAATACCATTACGACATGCTCGGTTAGCACTCGTTGCTTCGGTTCAGCAAGTATTGCGCAATGGACTCGCCCTACTAGACGTATCTGCCCCGGAAAAAATGTAACAAAAAATATAGAAGGATCCCCATGAGCCGAGATTACAAATCCCGTAAGACATCCACAACCAGAAAAAGCAGCAGCTCACTGATTGCTGGAATCTTTATAGGTTATACGCTTGGCCTTGTCAGTGCCATAGGTGTTTGGATGTACATCAGTCAGGCACCCAGCCCTTTTCTAACCGAAGAAAAAAAGACGACCACCCAAAAAGAAACGCAAATTGATATACCCATCGAAAAAAAAATAGCTGAAGTTGATGAAAAACCTAAATTTGATTTTTATAAAATCCTGCCGGGTATTGAAGAACCCATGGTTGAGCAGGATTTAGAACAGGCTATCCAACAACAAGCTGCACCAACAACAGAAAACCGAACAAGCAACATCCCTTCAGAACAATATTTTCTTCAAGCTGGCGCATTCAGAAGCACCGAAGAAGCAGAAAATCTAAAAGCAAGACTTGCTTTATTGGGCGTAGTTGCCACCATCCAGTCCGCGAACTTACCCGAGAAAGGACTCTGGCACCGAGTCAGAATTGGCCCGTTTACAGAAATGGACAACGTTAATCAAGTACGCACTTCTTTACAACAAAACAGTATCGAAGTCAGCTTCATCAAAGTACGCGAAAACCCACAATGACACTTTTATTGCCCCAAAAAACCGCAATTGATCGATACAAATGATTACTCACCAAATAAACAATCCGGGGTAACATGCTTATTATTACCAATTACAGCTATCTATCGCTGATGTATCATCCTGTCTGCCGTCAAAAGTGACTTACGTTGAGGAGAAAAAATGAATTCAGTCCGATTTATTACCGCATTATTTCTATTTTTCAGCATTGGCTTTGCTAGTTTAACAATGGCAAGCACGGGAATCACAGAGGGGAAAGATTACACCACCCTCACAAACCCTCAACCGACAGAAAACAAGGAAAAAATCGAGGTGCTCGAATTTTTCTGGTACGGGTGTCCACATTGCGACAAATTACATCCACATATTAAGACCTGGTTAAAAAATAAACCCGATGACGTAAGTTTTCGTTATGTACCGACAATCTTCCGCCCCAATTGGGTATCGGGCGCCAAAATTTTTTACACAATAGAAGCCATTCAAGAATCAGAAATACTTCACGACAAGGTCTATGACGCCATCCATCGTGATAAAATTGACCTCAATAAAGAACCCATTTTATTTGACTGGGTTGAGAAACAAGGCATAGAACGAGAAAAATTTGAAAAAGCCTATCACTCATTCTCAGTACAGAACCAGGTTGCCAGATCCACCCAGATGTCGCGGCAATACGAGCTCACTGGCACGCCTTCAATCGTCGTTGACGGTAAATATTTAACCAGTGGCAGCATGGGCGGAAGTCCGGAAAACACCATTAAAATTTTAGAAAAATTAATCGAGAAGACACGTAAAGAAAGAGAAACAAATGACTAATACACCGTCATACTCGTATTGATGGACTCAACGTTACCGTGACAAAAGAAAAAGTAATTTTCGGCGCAGGCTGTTTCTGGGGCGTAGAAGCCGCTTTTCGCAAAATAAACGGCGTAGCCAAGACAACATGCGGCTACGCTGGCGGCCATACCGATAATCCGATCTATTCAGATGTTTGTACTGGCAGCACGGGCCATATTGAAGTCGTACAAGTTGAATATGATCCACGCCAGATAAATTTCAAAACGCTACTTGATACATTCTGGCGCTGCCACAACCCAACCACGCAAGACCGACAAGGCGCTGATATCGGCTCCCAATACCGTTCCGTTATATTTTTTTTCACACCCGAACAAAAGTCCGCCGCAGAAATATCCAAGAACGAACAAAATCTTAGTGGTTATTGGCGAGACCCTGTCGTAACAAAAATTTTACCAGCCAACCTATTTTATCCTGCCGAAGAATATCATCAGTGCTATTTTGAAAAACATGGCATTGGGTAACTAACGGTCAACACTTCCCGAATCGCTGAACCTATCAATACTAAACCGCTACTGCGATGTACTGAATAGTTACAAAAGTTTTTCAATTTTCTTAGTTTTATGTCGATATAAAGTCTGTAATGTCATACATTTACGTATCACATTCTGCTGGCATATGCTTTAGCAGGGACCAACATTTTCAGGTGGAGTTTACTTCTTTATAAAAAGACGCTGATTTTCACCATAAAGAACCTTTTAGCCCAGATCAATAAAAGTGCAAAATAACTCACAGGTTATTACCAACGCTTCTGATATCACTGCGCCCAGCAGTGATAACACAATTGCTATGACAGATAATTTGATAGAAGCGATATGCAAGAATTCTGATCTCCCAACTTTTGGCAGCACTGTATCACGCCTAGTAAAGCTATCATCATCGAGCAATGGGTCGATACAAGAGCTCGCGCAGTTTGTACTATCTGATGTTTCATTGACTCAGAAAATTTTGCGTTTATCAAATTCAGTTAATTTTCGCTCTGTCTCTGGGAAAGAAGTCACAAATATTTCAAAAGCGATTCATTTACTCGGACTGAACACGGTTAAAACTTGCGCACTGGCAATAATTTTAGTCGATAACATGCCAGGCAAAAAGGCGCAGTGCGTTCGCAATGAGCTGGCGCGCGCACTGACTGCTAGTGTGATAGGACGTGAACTCGCCAAGCGCATACATTTCAAAGATGCCGAAGAAGTAGCGATTGCAGCATTGTTTAAAAACATAGGCCGTTTGTTAGTAGCGGCTTATGACGAAAAATTATATGAAGATATTATGGTGCTGGTAAAATTGGATATCCAAACCCCAACGCAAGCATCGAAATTAAAACTTGGTTACAGCTTTGATATGTTGACTGAAATTGCCCTAGAAAAATGGCAAATTCCCGATGCAATTATTCAGGCCATGAAAATTTTTTCTCCCAGAGCCTTAACGCCCCCTAAAACCCGGCAAGAATGGATGTGGCAAGCTGTTATTTTTAGTGAAGCGGTTGTACCGCTGATACTAGAGGCAACCGATCAGGACAAAAAAGACCAAACTAATGAGGCACTAATAGCTCGATTTGGCAAATCATTGCATCTGGATGAAACCAGCTTGGAACAATTATTTATCAATGCAGAAAAGCATACGCAGGTATTAACCGAAAGCGCAAATCTTAAATATCAAATTGATCCAAATAGCAAAACAAATGTAGATTCCAAAGAACTGCTTGTCAAACATGACGACACAAGTGGGTCACAAGTTGCTGAAACCCATTCAAGTGGCAAACCGTTTAATTCGAAAAAACTACTCATGGCTGGCAATCAAGATATCACAAGATTGATTGCCAGCCATGATTTTAATAATAAAAATTTAATTACATTATTCCTGAAAACCATATACTACGGTCTCGGTTTTCGATTTGCGACAGTTTGTTTGAAAAATACACAAACCAACCAATTTCAAGCGTACAGTTCTTTGGGAGAAGACCATGCCACACGCCAGAGCGCTTTCTTTTTTCCCGTAACTTCATCTCAAGACTTATTTCATCTGGTGATTGAAAAAGGGGTGGATTTATTTATTTCCAATGCTGCAGACGTAAAAATACACAATCTTATTCCAGCATGGCATCAAGCTTTATTGCCCGATGCGCTCAGTTTCATCATGCTGCCAATGATTAAGAATAATAAACCAATTGGCTTACTTTACGCTGACCGAAAATTGGAAGCGCCAGAAGGTATTTCATCAGATGAGAAAACGCTTATCAAGCAATTAAAAGAACATGTAATAACTGCTTTTCGCTAATACTCCGTCATGCTAATATTGACGCAACTATTCAGCTTACCCCTCAAATCCGCCATTTCGGCGTTACAAAATGATCATTGTCACATGTAAACTCATATTTTGCGCCTTGAACTGACGAGTTTTAGGAGCAATCTGAACAGTCACTGCGATGTACTGAATAATTACATATTGGATTCGGGAAGTGGTTGACGGTTAGACAGCCCTCGCTGGAAATGGCCAGCCCTGTACAAAGGCCACAAAGCAGGATTGGATCATCTGCGTAACGCTGAACCCATCAATACTAACTTGACAGAGTACTAGCAATATTCCAAAAGCTTAATGAAGATGACAGATTTTGGGCTAATCATTTGGCCAATCAGTTTCCCTTAGCGCCCGCATTCTTCATTACGCGACATTTTTTTCAAAAATTTTCCTGCAAAGATGTTGATGCGTGAATTTATCTAATTTACGGGTTAATATAGCACCACTCTTCTTTAACCTAAAAACCGCCGTTGATCGCCACAAATGAAAACTAACCAAATAAATTTTAATTGCATATACTCAGTTACTTCGTTGGCCTTATGGGCGAATACGGCTATGGCACTTATAATGCGTTGCCGTTCGTCTCTGTCAGCTTTGCGATTTGTTGTAATAACACGCTATAACGCCTCATTGCGCCTTACCAGGAACAAAGCACAGCGTACTACACCATCCAACTGCAGTTTTTAAGTTTAACGGGGCCAGCATGAAGACAACAAAAGGCATTTTATTTATTATCAGTGCCCCCTCTGGTACAGGGAAAACCAGTCTGGTAAGGGCATTATTGCAAACCGACCCCAACCTAAGTTTATCAATCTCACATACTTCACGTCCCCCACGATCGGAGGAAATTAATGGGCGCGATTATCATTTCATCAGCAAAGCGGATTTTAAGCAAATGCAAGCGCAAGGTGAATTTCTTGAAAGCGCGGTAGTTTATGGAAACCTATATGGAACTTCACAAAAATGGATAAACGAAGCCATCTCATCAGGCAAAGACATCCTGCTTGAAATAGACTGCCAAGGTGCGCAGCAGGTGCGCAAATTTTTTCCTCAATCAATAGGAATTTTCATACTCCCACCATCACCCCATACCTTAGCAGAACGCTTAAAAACACGGGGACAAGATAATCCTGAGATCATCAAACAAAGACTAACTGCTGTACGGGAAGAAGTCGGCCATATAGATGAATTCGATTATGCTATTATTAACGATAGATTGGAGGGCGCGCTTAAGGATCTTGTTAGCATTGTAAAAGCCGAACGTATAAAAACAACGCGCCAACTGCTTAATCACCATGAGCTAATAACACAGCTTGAAAAATCATAACCATCCGGCGCTTTTTACATCACTATCTTTCTAACACACACCACACTGAGGATCACATTATGGCACGTATTACCGTTGACGATTGTTTGAAAAGAATTCCAAATCGATTTGATATGACTTTAGCAGCGACTGCGCGCGCCAGACAGCTTTCAATAGGGTCTGCGCCTATGATTGAGCCTGGTCGTGACAAGCCGACAGTGATTGCATTACGGGAACTGTCTCAAGGAAAATTTGAGCTTGATATTCTTAACCCTAAGAATATTTAGTCTTTCAGCCCCTACTCAATAGCCCTTCATGACCACCACCGGTTTTAAGAACAAGGAAAACACGCAAAGTTTGCATGGACAAAACGTTTTCATAACCCAATTTTGCAGCTAAACAGTCGCAAACTTGCCAGGGGCGCTAAAAAGTCAACCCGCAAGGCGTTCACAAGATGTTCCGCCACCACGTTGCTGCACTTGCGAATGGAATAACCATTGTCTGATGCAGCGCTTTGTGTCGAAGCACCTTACGAACACTGAATGCGCAAATATCAAGTTGACGGAGTACTAGATTAGGAATTATTAGGTACTAATTTATTGTAATTTTGCCGTTCTGATCAAGGAATTCCGCTAGCGTAGCAGAACTACGTTGCGCACATTCTGAATACAAACAGTCCAAATTTCTAAAATGATGGGGCGCGAGAGAATCCAGATTTATGACAATGCAGCATATATCCATGTCTGAAGCGGAGCTATTCTTTTCTGCTACCGCAGAATACCTTAAGCCGGAAGATGTTTCCCAACTTAAGCTTGCCTATACATTTAGTCAGGGCGCGCATTCCGGACAATTCCGTAAAACTGGCGAGCCCTACATCTCCCACCCACTTGCTGTCGCAAGCATTCTTGAAGAATTGCATCTAGATGCACATACCCTGGCTGCAGCGCTACTTCATGATGTTGTAGAAGATACCGATATCTCGAGCACAGAAATCAGTGAAAGATTTGGTGCGACTGTTGCGGAACTTGTGGATGGCGTTTCCAAACTGGATAAGATTGAATCCCAAACGCCCACAGATGCTCAGGCTAAAAATTTTCGCAAAATGCTGCTTGCTATGGCGCGCGACGTACGTGTCATACTTATTAAGCTAGCTGATCGACTACACAATATGCGCACCCTTGAAGTAATGCGGCCAATCAAACAACGTCGCATTGCCCGTGAAACACTGGAAATTTATGCACCCATTGCGCACCGACTCGGACTTAACAATATTTACCAGGAATTACAGGAGCTTGGATTTTGCTATTGCTATCCGACCCGTTACAAGGTTTTGGTCAAAGCAACCAAAGCAGCACGTGGCAATCGCCGCGAAGTGGTTGGCAAAATTCGCAATGCAATTGAGGTTCGATTACAGGAATCCGGGTTGGATGTAAAAGTAAACGGGCGGGAAAAACATCTTTACAGCATTTACAACAAAATGGCGGATAAGCACCTTACATTTTCGGAAGTGTTGGATATTTATGCTTTTCGCGTTATCGTTAAGGACATCCCCTCGTGCTATGTAGCACTAGGCGCGCTACATAGTCTGTACAAACCCATTCCTGGAAAATTCAAGGATTACATTGCAATCCCTAAAGCGAATGGTTATCAATCTTTACACAATACATTACTCGGCCCTTACGGCCTGCCAATAGAAATACAAATTCGCACCACTGAGATGCACAGAATCGCTGAAGATGGTGTTGCATCACACTGGCTTTACAAAAGCCCGAACGCAGACCTGGACGATCTGCATATGAAAACCAATCAATGGCTGCAAAGTTTACTTGAATCATTGAGCGACACGACCGATTCACTGGAATTCCTGGAACATCTCAAAGTTGATTTATTCCCAGGTGAAGTCTTTGTATTTACCCCGCAAGGAAAAATATTATCGTTACCAAGGGGGTCGACAGCCGTGGACTTTGCTTATGCCGTTCACACTGACATTGGCAATTGCTGTGTCGCCGTTAAGATCAACGGGGAAAGTGCGCCACTGCGCAGCAAATTAAAGAGTGGTGATCGTGTTGAAATTGTAACAGCACCGTATGCAAAACCAAATCCAAAGTGGCTATCTTATGTGACTACAGGCAGAGCACGCTCTCACATTCGTCATTTTCTTAGAACTATACAATATGATGAATCCGTTAAGTTAGGCGAACGCTTACTAAATCAAGCATTACAGTCTTTCAATATTGATCCGGAAACCATAAACGAAGCACAATGGGAAAAGCTAGTCCGGGACAGTGGCGTCAAATCAAAAGATGATTTGCTGGCAGATATGGCCCTTGGAAAACAACTACCTGCAGTTATCGCAAAACGCCTAGTATCGCCTGGAGAATCCATTCCAAGTGAAAGCGGAGCAAATGGAGCGATCACGATCCTTGGAACTGAAGGCTTAACTGTCCAATTTGCTAAATGTTGCCATCCTATTCCAGGCGATGACATTGTTGGTTTTATTAAAAAAGATCAGGGACTAGTCATTCACCTGCACGACTGCCCAGCAGTCACTAAAAGTCATAAAAATCCTGATAATTGGTTAGATGTGACTTGGGGGAAAAATCTCAGCACCACCTTTAAAGTCAACTTAAAAATTTCATCGCTTAATAAACATGGCGTACTGGCAAGAGTTGCCGCAGAAATTGCTAAAGGCGGATCAAATATTGACGATGTTAATATGGAAAGCGAAAAAGACTACACCGC
>JAJFJI010000364.1 GCA_021774205.1 Nitrosomonas sp. | reverse complement strand
GCGGTGACAATACACAATATCACGGTATACAATAATACGTGTAGGCGTGTAAATTGATCGCCATGAGTAACCGGCAGCATGGGCATGCCTATTTTTGCATATTCATTTTTCCGATACAGTGCTAATGCCCAAAAATGGGGGGGCGTCCAAGCAAAAATAATCAAGAATAACAACAACGCATCTGCCGTAATCTCTCCGGTTACTGCTGTCCAACCCAATACTGGTGGCATCGCACCAGAAGCGCCACCAATCACAATATTCTGTGGTGTCAGGGGCTTTAGAATCACAGTATAAATAATGGCATAACCTACAAAGGTTGCTAATGTTAACCACATCGTTAATGGATTTACCCATTGGTGAAGAATTAATAGACCCGATCCACCAACAATAGATAAAAAAAACAAAGTCTCAGGAACACTGACTTTTCCTTGCGGAAGCGGTCTTCCTTGCGTACGCGCCATCACTGCATCAAATTTTTGTTCAACCAGACAATTTAGGGCAGCCGCCGCGCCTGCCACTAATGCTATGCCTATGGTGCCAAATATCAACGTATCAATCGGTACTGCGCCCGGTACCGAAAGAAACATACCAATAACTGCTGTGAAAACAATCAGCGATACAACCCGTGGTTTTGTCAGCCGATAAAATTGATTAATCCGCGATAGCGTTTCATGCCATGCGATGCTGTTGCTTGTCATATCATTCATCTCCTCTTTTCAATGCGAGTTGAATACTCTTATTTTATTTGCTCAATGCTCTACTTGAGACACATGCAATAGTCTTTTAATATCTTTTCCCATTAGGGTTGGATCAAGATCTTCAGGAAAGCGCATCATTAAATTCCCCATTGGATCAATAAAGAAAATATGATTTCTTTGAGATTCTCTGGTTGGAATTAAGTCCAGCAGTTCACTATCACGTGCATTAATAAATAGCGTACCTTCATATTTCTCAACGAGTTCCGCATCCACAGGAACATTATCATCGATCAACCAAAGCCGTTCTACACGATGCTGTTCAGTATTTTGAACTAAGCGAACTTGACGCATATGATAGAGCTTCAATTGACACGCTTCATCACAATGACCAGAATTAACCATGAGCATCACCCACTTTCCATGCAAATCCTTCATCCGAAAAATGTTGTTATCTTGTTGATTGGTCCCTGAACCCGATAATTTTTGAATTTCAATTAGCTCGCCGTAGTTAGCACTTCCCGGCCTATAATCGCTAAAGTACAACACAAAGGAAAGCACCACGGGGGAGCACAATAATACCAATAGAATTACAAGCTTACGCCTATTTGCTTTCCGAACGTTTTCGTTTAACATTTAATACCAAAAAAATAATAATTGCTGTTGCTGCTAGAGAAAACCATTGGATTGCATAACCCATATTCTTGGCAGATCCAGAATCAGGTCTGTCCCATTGACGAACCAAACCGTCTTCTAATTGATCTTGTTGCAACACAAGAATTGGCTGCAATTCGAGCCCGGTCGTTTCTTGGTAGCGTTGTACATCCAAGTTATTCCAAACAGTGCCAGTTATTACCTGATCGGTGAGTTGAAGCATTCTTTGTTCCGGGGATACGACAATACCGGTAACCATCACCTCACCTTGTACCAGCGGAACATCAGGCAAAACCGACCGATCAAATCCTCCTGCTACCCACCCTCTATTGATTAATACATGCAACGAACTATTAGCAAGTTTAATCGGTGTAAGTACGTGATAGCCTGCGACACCTTTGTACGTTTTGTTGTCAAGATAAATTGTGTGTGATGGTAAATACTCACCACTAATTTCAACTTCTCGATATTGAAAATCTTCTAGTTTGACGCGCATGTTAGGCAGCGAAGTGATTGGTTGCTGGGACAGCATATCCAACTGCGCCTGCCGTGCATTTTTTTCATCTGCACGTGAAAGTTGCCAATTACCAAGCTCTATAAACATAAAAACAAACGCAGCCGTAACAATGATCGACCAAATTTTTGGTGTAAAGCTATATCCCAGGACAATCATGTTTTATCTGCTTAATATCTAAACACCCTACTTATCTCTTCACTCACGATACCCGGTAAATAAGAAGATAGGTAGGTTATTTTTGAGCGCAACTAATGAATATTGGTTGCTTTATTTTAATCAATAACATCTGAAAGATCCCAGTCTTTCACACTAACCGCTTTGGTGTAAAAGCTGGAATCTTACGTTATTGGGAAATAATTGTTATTGTTTCTTACATTAAGTAAACGAATACAAACAATCCCAACCATACCACGTCAACAAAGTGCCAATACCACGCAACACCTTCAAAACCAAAATGATGTTCTGGGGTGAAATGGCCTGCTGCACAGCGGAAATAAATAACAATCAGCATAATTGCGCCCAGTGTCACATGGAAACCATGGAACCCTGTCAGCATAAAGAATGTTGAACCGTATGCGCCAGAAGTCAGTTTCAAATTGAGATCATTGTAGGCATGAACATATTCGTAGGCTTGCAAGCCAATAAATAAGACGCCTAGAAAAATTGTTGCTAACAACCACTTTTTAAGCCCATCGCGTCTGTTTTCCTTAAGCGCCCAGTGTGCCAAGGTACATGTCACACCGGATGTCAGCAGTATCAATGTGTTAATGGCAGGTAAGCCCCATGCGCCCATTGGCGTAAATGCTTCATGTTCACCTGGTCCGGTAGTTGGCCAACTACCGTCATAAGTTGACCAGAATTCATTACCTAACATGACACTTTCGTTTTCCAACCAAGGAATAGAAAACACGCGCATATAAAATAACGCGCCAAAAAAAGCGCAAAAAAACATGACTTCAGAAAGAATAAACCAACTCATTCCCCAGCGAAATGATTTATCAACATCTGCATTATATTTTCCACTCTCACTTTCACGTGCTACTGTGCCAAACCAGGCAAAACACATATAAATGAGAATGGCAAAACCGATGGCTAATAATCCATAGCCTAACTCTATTTTATTCATGGTTAGTGCTGCGCCAAAACCCATGAAGAGAAGTGCCGTAGATCCAACAATTGGATATGCTGATGGGGCTGGCACATAATAGTGACTTGATTCCTGACTCATTCTTATCCTCCTTCTAATGATTTATTCAATTTTTACGTAGCAATTCCCTAGCCACACTGATCATGCTGAATAATTAATTTCTTCTCTAGCTTACTACCAATCTAACTATTAACATCACACCAATTACAAAAAGCGCGCCACCGATAAGTCCACCAATAATTACTTGCGCAGGTTTAAGCGTTTCAGCATCAAACTCGTGATCACTTTTTCGCCGGATACCCATAAAAGCCGACATTACTGCTTTAGCGACCTGCAGAATTGTTGCTTTTGGCTTTTTTTTGCTATCTTTATTCAACGCTGATCCCCTTAATTACCTTTAATTGGAGCAGTGCCGCTTGGCAATTCAAAAAAAGTATACGAAATCGTTACTGTATTAATATCAGCTGGCAACCCCGGTTCGATGACAAATTGTACTGGCATTTGTCTAGTCTCATTCGGCTTAAGTGTTTGCTGTGTAAAACAAAAACATTCAAATTTCTTTAAATATCTTTCTAAAAAACGTGGACTGTAACTCGGTATTGCCTGTCCGTTAATTTCACGGTCTGAGTTGTTGGTTATTTCATACATCACGTCGACTGGCTCTCCCGGATGAATACGAACACTGGACTGCACTGGTTTGAATTGCCAAGGCAAGCCTCTGATATTGGCATCAAATTCCACTGTCACCCAGCGATTCGTATCCACCTGGTTATCATCAGCCAGTATGTCCGGTTGCAGCAAATTATTGATTCCGGTTACTTCGCAAAACTTCTCATAAAATGGCACCAGACCGTAACCAAAGGCAAACATAACCACTGAAAAAATTAGCAATTTTTTCAGCATTGTTACGTTGGATTTTGATGTGCTCGTTACCATTCTTTTAAAATAACCACTAAATAAAGTGCAACAACCGTTATTAACAGAAATATCGCAGTTCTATATTTATTGCCATGTCTACTGCGCTTTGAATCCGTTTCTTGTGACATACATGCCCCTTTTGCCTACTTATTTATGACAGGAGGAGTTACAAAGCTATGATATGGAGCCGGTGTTGGCAAGTGCGTCCACTCCAATGTCGTAGCACCGTCCCATGGCTTCTCAGGCGCTTTCTCACCGCTACGAATACAACTAATCATGATGTAGAGGAAAAGAAGCTGCGTTAATCCAAACCCAAAGGCGCCAATACTGGAGATCTTATTGAAATCAGCAAATTGCAGTGCATAGTCTGGAACTCTACGAGGCATTCCGGCTAAACCTAAGAAATGTTGAACGAAGAATGTCAGGTTAAAGAAGAACATGGACAGCCAGAAATGCCATTTACCCAATGTTTCGTTGTACATACGACCAGTCCATTTTGGGATCCAGTAATAGGCACCTGCAAAAATTGCAAACAAAGAGCCAGAAACCAGCACATAATGGAAATGCGCGATCACGTAGTAAGTATCTTGCACTTGAATATCGATTGGCACAATTGCGCAAATCACGCCACTAAATCCGCCAATCACAAATAAGAAAATAAATCCAATTGAGAACAGCATCGGCGTTTCAAAAGTCATAGAACCGCGCCACATGGTAGCAGTCCAGTTAAACACTTTCACGCCGGTTGGAACCGCAATCAACATAGTGGCATACATAAAGAATAGCTGACCAACGGTTGGCATCCCCGCGGTAAACATATGATGCGCCCAAACAAAGCAAGACAGGATTGCGATTGATGCAGTCGCATAAACCATTGATGAGTAACCGAATAATGGCTTACGTGAAAATGTTGGTATCACCTCAGAGACAATGCCAAATGAAGGCAAAATCATAATATAAACTTCAGGGTGACCAAAAAACCAGAAAATATGCTGGAATAAAACCGGATCACCACCACCAGCGGCATTAAAGAAACTTGTGCCAAAATGACGATCGGTCAGCAGCATGGTTACTGTACCAGCCAGAACCGGCATCACTAACACCAGCAAATAAGCAGTGATCAGCCAGGTCCAAACGAACAATGGCATATCCATCAGCTTCATGCCTGGAGCGCGCATATTAAGAATGGTGGTAATAATGTTAATCGCCCCCATAATTGAAGACGCACCTAAGATATGAACCGCGAAAATCATCATATCTACGCCAAGACCACCTTGGGTGGAAAGCGGCGGATAGAATGTCCAACCACCGGCTGCCGCGCCACCCGGCACGAAAAACGAAGCGATTAACAAGCTGGCCGCAACTGGCAACAACCAGAAACTCCAGTTATTCATACGGGCAAATGCCATATCCGGCGCACCAATCATCATTGGCACTTGCCAGTTCGCAAAACCTACGAAGGCCGGCATGATGGCACCAAACACCATGATCAGACCATGCAGGGTGGTAAATTGATTAAATAATTCTGGTTCGAGTATTTGTATGCCAGGCTGATATAATTCGGCCCGAATTCCCATTGCCAATGTTCCGCCCACCAGAAACATAGTAAAGGCAAACCACAGGTACATTGTTCCAATGTCCTTATGGTTGGTCGTTTTCACCCAGCGCATTATACCGCTAGGTATATGTTCATCATGTCCGTGACCGTGTAAGTCACCATGTACTGCTGCCATAATAATTATCTCCTTAGTACTTATTATCCAATTTCATTAACTGCTAGAAATTAAACGGCCCACTCACTGCGTGAGATATGCAGCAAGCATACTGCAACACGCTTATATGCCGTCCAAAAAAGATGCTTATCCTTCGTCCACATCCACTATAGCAGATTCTGATGCTGCAGCTGATTTTTCCATTTGGTTGGATACCCATTGCGCATAGTCTTCGTCACTCAATACTTCAACGACTATTGGCATATATCCGTGATCTTTGCCGCACAATTCAGCACATTGGCCACGATAAATACCGGGCGTATCAGCTGTAAACCAGGTATCACGAATAAACCCAGGAATTGCATCTTGCTTGATCCCCAACGCGGGTACCCACCAAGCATGAATTACATCATTAGCGGTAATAATCATCCGTACTTTTTTACCAACCGGCACGACGACGTTGTTATCAACTTCCAGCAGATAATTCTCGCCTTTCGCCTCTTTATTTTCTATTTGCGCCCGAGGGGTTGACAGCTTACTGTAAAAGCTAATTCCCTCGCCATCACCTTGAAGATAATCATAACCCCACATCCACTGGTAGCCTGTTGCCTTAATCGTAATTTCAGGTTCAGACGTATCCTTCATGGCGATCACGGTTTTAGTTGCCGGCCACGCCATCGCCACAAGAATAAGACATGGAATCACGGTCCAGGCTATTTCAACCGAGGTGCTATGATGAAAATTAGCGGCTTTGTAACCAAGCGATTTGCGATGCTTTAATACGGAATAAAACATGACGCCGAAGACGCCGATAAAAATGACCAAGCATATCCACATAAGCACGATATGCTGATCATAAATATCCTTTGCAATGACACTTTGCGGCTCGGGCAGATTATACTTAGATCCTACCGCCATGCTTGAGTACAAAGCGAGAGCGGAAACCCCCGCCAGGGTTACTATTGATTTACTACTCATATACCCCCCACATTGATTATTAAATTTTTACCGATAACCGGTACGAACATACATTGCTAACGAAAATTCAAACCTGAATGTTTTTTTATCTATTTTTAGTCAACTTTTTTAGCCAGCCAAACACCAGGAAAATCTGTCTTACTTATATCGCTATAACCACACTTAGGTTGCGGAAAATTTAACTTCATCAGCCGAATTTCATTAATATCCGCGACTTAGGATTCCCAGTATTAGATAAGTTTTACATGCTATTAAATTGAGCCGAAATTTTAGCATGGCCCATTCTACGTAACAAGGGAAAATCATGATTTTTATAGCAATATTCCCCTGTTTCTAAAGTGGTAATGCTTTTTTATATTCTAAAATTACTGGTTAAAATTCCTATATCCCCATAGAAACATATGCGCCAGTCCGCACCCGCCAAGCACTGGTTTGTCGCATCGCGTCAAAAAAAATGAACCAAAGGGAGTCGTTTCAACAAGCGCCCATTTGAGGCAGTTGAAACAAATGGTTTTCATTTACTATCAACTTCCTGCTCCAGAGAAAATACCAATTCGATGACTCACCTGCGCAGGAAGAAAGCCAACCGCGATCACAAAAAGAAAAGTTTATTGTTTACTGATCGTACTGACCGATGATCGGAGACGTCCTGTATCCATTGCTACTTTTCCTGGCGACACATCAGACACCAGAACCTATTTAAAGATAAACAATGACATTACCGATTGCAGCTACAGAATGATGCTTAAGCCAGCCAAACGTTATCGAACCTGTAGCTTAATTGCTCCGCTGCCCTTCTTGATAACCCTGTTGGTAAGCACGTTCCTTGGATTTCTCGTGCTTATCCGTAAGAAACCCTCCTAATAAGCCTGCACCCGCACCGATGGCGGCACCCATTCCAGCATTGCCAGCAATTGCACCAATCACAGCGCCGGTTGCTGCACCACCCGCAGATCCAGTAAGTAATCGCTGGTCTGTATCGGTCATACCAGCGCATCCAGATATACTGATTACCATTACTGCTGCAATTATTAAACGAAGCATCTTTTTCATGATCATCACCTCTGTAGAAATATCAAGCCGAAGAAAATTCGAACCATACCAATCAATCTTTGCATGGAAATTTGTCAATCAAGAATTTCATTAGCGTATCAACGGTAGGCTCTTTCCAATAATCTGGATTGTTTTTTGCCCACTGGAGATATTCAGTTATGATTTTAGTGCGTGACATACTGACATTTTCAATCATGGTTTCGGTGGCTGACGGATTCGGCTTGGGAAGGCAAACCAAAGGGCTGAATCCAGGTCTACTGTAAAACACCTTCTGATAGTGGAAAGCGCCAACCAGGTAGCCATGGCAGAAGTGAATAGCCTCTTTATAAAGCGGGTCATTTGGAGAAACCTGACATAACTCGATGACGTCCTGAGTGTCCCTTGCCAGGAAGTTATCTTTTGTTGCGGCTTGAGATTGCAACGCCAGACTGCCTACTACAACGATCGTGACATAGATCCAACAACGAACAAAAATATTCATAACTTCTCCTTCTAGGCGTTAAAAGTTCACTCGCAACGCTATGTCAATGCCGGGGCGCAGGAAAATATAAACATCCCTTTTTGCTTAAATGAACTATACGCAAAAGCAAATATCTAGTCAAAGCGCTACTGAATGATTGTAGAGAGCAAGTGAACTGCCCGGGTTATCTTTAGCTCAGGAGGATTGCAGATGAAACGCACAGAATGAGTACATTAGAAGTCTGAGCCAATGGAAAATCTGGGTTAAAGTGAAGCAACTCAGAAACATGGTCATGATCGATATCAACAATTCCGGAACATCGGCTACCGCTTGGTATGGAGGCATCTGTTTTACTGCAAAATAACGAATCATTAATCTCTATCATAGAATTTATGGCAAGACATTTTAGATGCCATTCCAGCATCAAAAAAATTAAAGCTAACCACAATTCTGTCGATTAAGGTCTTTCAAGTAGGTTCCTAAGCAACAAAAATCAAATAATAAAACATTTTCTTTTATCGATTATTTTCAAGGCTCTGATCAACTGCTGTAATGCGTTCCTTGCAATAAGTCGCTAAAAATCATGACGCTAAAAGAGTTCAAAATGAGTGTCATGCAATCTATGGAGCATGTCCCCATCGTCTTCACGGAAAAACAGATTTCCCTTACCCAGTTAACCAAACCGGTCAGGCACAAATCCCGCTGGCGTCGGTTAATCCGGTTGACACTGCTTATTCTGCCAGTAATGGTGACAATATTTATCGCCTACGAGATGCGCACGTCCCGACTGCAGGCTCAGGAGATTTCACGCTACGCCAGCACCCTGACTTACCGTGTTGAGCCTGGTATCAGTACTGCCATTCACTATCCGGGAACCGGTCCTTTCAACAAACGTCTGGGCTACAGCTCGCTACCCATCTTGCTCAAGCGACTACAACAAAATGACTTTATTGTTGAGCAGCAAGTACAGTTTTCCCCCGCTTTACTCGACTATTCCAAACGTGGTTTTTT
>JAJFJI010000363.1 GCA_021774205.1 Nitrosomonas sp. | reverse complement strand
TCTGCCAGCGGATCAAGTACGGGAATTGTGCCGTGCTTTTGCTAAGGAACAGGTGGCGCGGCAAAAAGCCGATTTTATCCGGCTTGGTGTTTTGGCCGATTGGGATAATTCTTATCTTACGATGAATTATCATACAGAAGCCGGCATTATCCGTGCGCTTGGGGAAATTCTCCAAAGCGGCTATCTTTATCAAGGACAGAAACCGGTTAACTGGTGTATCGACTGCGGTTCAGCATTAGCGGAAGCTGAGGTCGAGTATGAAGACAAAATGTCCCCAGCAATCGATGTTTGTTTTGAAGTGAAGCAATCTGAAAACCCTGATGCTTTAGAACAACTTGCGCGCATATTTGATGTGCCGATTCCGGTTGATTCTAAAGTTTGTGTTGTTATCTGGACGACCACACCATGGACATTGCCGGCTAATCAGGCGGTTTGTGTGCATCCGAATTTTGAATATTCGCTGATTAAAACGTCCCGGGGCTTTTTGATACTTGCGAGTGACCTGAAACAAACTTGTCTGGAACGATACAAATTAGAGGGTGGTACGCTTGCTGTCTGCAAAGGTGCGGCGTTAGAAAATATGCGCCTGTGCCATCCTTTTGAAGATCGCAAAGTGAAAATTATTTGTGGTGAACATGTGACTCTAGAAGCGGGCACGGGGCTGGTTCATACAGCGCCGGCACATGGTCTTGATGATTATTTTGTCGGTCAAAAGTATAACTTGCCCAATGACAGCCCGGTGGATGGAGGTGGCAAGTTTTTAGCTAGTACGCCACTGTTTAGCGGGCTGTTTGTTTGGAAAGCGAATGACCATATAATCAGTACGCTTCAGGAAGACGGACAGCTATTGCACCTGGAAAAAATAAAACATAGTTATCCGCATTGTTGGCGACATAAGACACCGATAATTTTCCGTTCTACGCCGCAGTGGTTTGTTGGCATGAACCTGAGAAATAGTGCGGATGCCAACGTTACTTGCTCAGGTAAATCATTACGTGAAATAGCCAAGGATGCAGTTGAGACTACCGCATTTTATCCTGCATGGGGTAAAGCCAGGTTGGAGGCGATGATAAAGAATCGTCCCGATTGGTGTATTTCGCGCCAGCGCAACTGGGGTGTGCCGATCCCGTTTTTTGTGCATAAGGATACGCATGTTCTGCACCCACGCACATCGATGCTATTGGAGCAAGTCGCACTTAAAGTTGAACAGCAGGGGATTGAAGCCTGGTTCTCTCTTGATAAAAGGGACTTGCTCGGCGAAGAAGCAGATGATTACAATAAGCTAACTGACACGCTTGATGTTTGGTTTGATTCCGGTACTACGCACAACACGGTTCTCAAATGTAGTAATCAACTCAGTTATCCAGCAAATCTATACCTTGAAGGGTCAGACCAACATCGGGGGTGGTTTCAATCCTCGTTATTGACTGGATGTGTCATTGATGGCCGGGCACCGTATGATGCATTGCTTACTCATGGTTTTGTGGTTGACGGAAATGGCCATAAAATGAGCAAATCCAAAGGTAATGTTATCGCGCCCCAAAAGGTAATGGATACTTCTGGCGCCGATATTTTGCGCTTGTGGGTTGCCTCCACCGATTACTCCGGTGAGCTTTTTATTTCTGACGAAATTTTAAAACGTGTGGTTGAAAGTTACCGGCGCATTCGCAATACATTACGCTTTTTATTGGCTAATCTTGCCGATTTTAATCCGGATAAAAACGCGCTGCCTGTGGAGGACTGGATAGAGATTGATCGTTACATGCTTGCCTTCACCAAGGCACTGCAGGATGAATTAATGCTCAATTATCAACGCTATGAATTTCATCAGGTGGTGCATAAGCTGCATAACTTTTGCTCCGAAGATTTAGGCGGATTTTATCTGGATATTCTTAAAGACAGGTTGTACACTGCTGCTGCTGATGGTATTGCGCGTCGTTCAGCGCAAAGCGCGTTGTACCATATGACGCACAGTCTGGTGCGTTTGTTTTTACCGATTATAAGTTTTACAGCTGAAGAAGTATGGGAGTGCCTGACAGGCGATGTTGATGATAGTGTGTTGTTGCACAATTGGTATAAATTTCCGCCGCAAGCGGAGGAAGAAATATTGATGAAACGTTGGGCCAGGGTTCGTGCAGTGCGTGCTCAAGTTCAGAAAGAACTGGAGGATGCACGGGGAAATAGCGAGATTGGCTCATCGCTAGCTGCGAATGTGTCAATTAATGCATTTGGTGAAGATTATGAATTGTTAAATTCCCTGGGAAATGATTTGCGATTTGTCATGATTACTTCTGAAGTTCATTTGACACATGTCGGTCATTCTAGCGAGGCGGGTATTTCCGTAATACCTTCTAAGCAGGCAAAATGCGAGCGCTGCTGGCATTATCGACAAGATGTTGGTGATCATACTGATTATCCGACGCTATGTGATCGATGCGTGACCAATCTTTTTGGAGAGGGGGAGGTACGGCATTATGCTTAGAGAAAATCCTTTGTTATTGGCGTTTGTTTTATTATGAAGTTATACGTAAGTCTGAGTATTGCATTCATTGTGCTGGTGCTTGATTTGTTTACCAAGGGATGGGTCGAGTCTACTTTATTTTATGGGGAGCGGATTCCACTAACTGGCTTTTTCAACCTAGTGCTGACCTATAATACAGGCGCTGCATTTAGTATCCTGAGTGAAGCTTCCGGGTGGCAGCGCTGGTTCTTAAGTGGCATTGCTGCAGGTGCTTCGATACTTATTATTTACCTGCTATACAGGCATGCCGCTAATAAAATGTTTTGTCTGGCGCTGAGTCTTATTCTTGGCGGTGCGTTAGGAAATTTGTGGGATCGCATTACGCTAGGCCATGTTGTGGATTTTCTGGATTTTTACATTGGCAGTTATCATTGGCCAGCGTTCAATATTGCTGATTCTGCAATATTTATTGGCGCAGCATTATTAATTGTCGACAGTTTTAGGCAGAAAACGCAATAAAGATTTTTGGTCTTCTCGTGGATAATTTAAAACCAATCGATACTTTGCAACCTTTGCTAGATCGAACAACCTTGACGGTGTTATTATGCCGCAGCTTAATTATTAAGAGAGATGTACCCGGATTGCTAATAGAAATTAACCATTGGAGTAAGAGAATAAAAGCGTATGGAACCAGATAATTTTCTTCTTAGACCAGAGAATTTACTCTTTGTTACTGCTGCGATTGTAAGTGGCTTAATGTTGTTGTGGCCGTTGATATCACGCAAAAACGTCACTGAGGTCGATACAATAGCGGCGATCAAGCTTATTAATTATGAGAATGCGCAGGTATTGGATGTTCGCGATGACAATGAATATGCTGAAGGGCATTTACCTGATTCAAAACATATACCTGCGGAAAAAATGAGTGAACGTTGGCATGAGCTGGAGAAATATAAAGAAAACCCGATATTGGTAATTTATAAAAGTGGTGTTCGATCGAGTAAACCCAGTTCGGTATTGAATAAAAATGGATTTATGAAAGTACACGATCTCAAGGGCGGGATTGATGCCTGGCGACGCGCAAATTTGCCAATAGTAAAACGTTAAAGGAAATTTTGCATGCCTAGAGTAATTATGTATTCCACTGGATTTTGTCCTTATTGTGTGCGAGCTGAAAGTTTGTTGCGTTCCAGAGGGGTGGACGAGATCGAAAAAATTCGTATTGATCTTGAGCCTGAACAGTTAACGGCTATGATGAAAAAAACGGGCCGACGTACGGTTCCCCAAATTTACATTGGAGAGACGCATGTAGGCGGTTATGACGATTTAGCAAAGCTCGATCATAAGGGTAAATTGTTAGCGTTGCTGGTAACCTGAATGTATAGTGGACTAAAAAAGAATAAGAATGGGGTTTTTTATTCGATAATTTTGTAGCATCATTCAATTTTAAATATTTTATAAAGCGGCGCTAACTATGAGTGAACAGCAACAACCAGTTTTTAATATCCAAAAAATTCATGTCAAGGATTTATCACTTGAAATTCCACATGCGCCAAGTATTTATCTTGAACGCGAAGCGCCTGAAATAAACGTACAGCTTGATAACAAAAATGAATGTTTTGATGAGGGTATGTATGAGGTATTATTGACGGGCATCGTTACTGCAAAGATAAAAGATAAGGTTATGTTCTTGGTAGAAGTGCATCAAGCCGGGATTTTTCAGGTACGTAATATACCAGAAGCAGAAATGAAACCAGTGCTGGGTATAACTTGTCCCAATATATTGTTTCCTTATTTGCGTGAAACGGTGTCGGATATTGTTACGCGTGCTGGATTTCCTGCGATTCTTTTAAATCCAGTTAATTTTGAAGCGATTTATCAGCGTAATCAACAACAGAACCAACCAAGCGCTGCTGTTGAAGAGAAATCAAGCGCTGCTGTTGAAGAGAAATCTGATTAGTCATGAAATGATTGCTGAAAATGAACAATTTTCTATTTTTGAAAACTCGTATGTGGCAGCACCAGTGTCTTCTAATGATTGTGCTGATTTCATTGTTAATGTTTCATGGGCGTGCTTTTTCTGGAATTGATTTTTTATCAGTATCAGATGATGCTGTCATCATGTATGACGCGCCGTCACTTAAAGCAGAGAAATTGTATGTGGCAAGCCGCTTTTTGCCAGTTGAGGCCGTGGTGAACGTTGAGGACTGGGTTAAGGTGCGTGATAGTAGCGGTATTTTTGCCTGGGTAGAAAAGAAATCATTAAGTAGCAAACGCTATATCATTGTTACAGTGCCGTTGGCAGATGTTTTTCGGGATGCGGATGCTGATTCAGATCTTGTGTATCAGGTCGAGAAAAATGTTGTGATGGAATGGCTTGATTCAACGCATACAGGGTGGGTTAAAGTGCGCCATCTTGACGGACAAATTGGTTATATCAGGGTTAGTCAGGCCTGGGGTATATGAAAATTGCCATACTCGGTGCGGGAGCTTGGGGTACGGCGTTAGCGATTAACCTTTCTTCGCGTCATCAAGTGACGTTATGGACCAAAGATTCGCAGCATCTTGCTGAGCTGACCGCGCAACGTATTAACCAACAATTTCTTCCTGATTTTTTTCTACCTGAGTCGTTACGTTTAACTTCTACGCTTAAAGTTGCTCTTGATGCAGCGGAATTTGCGCTAATTGTTGTTCCAGTTGCTGGATTGCGAGAAACTTTGCGTGGAATTGTTGCGACTGAGATCGCGGTGCCCATTGTATGGGGATGTAAGGGATTTGAGTCGCAGCTTGCAAAACTGCCTCATCAGATTGTGCAAGAGGAAATTGGGCGTGCTGTGCCAAGTGGCGTTTTGTCAGGGCCCAGTTTTGCACAGGAAGTCGCTCAGGGACTTCCCACCGCATTAACGTTGGCATCGCATGATGAGGAATTCTCTCAAAAAATAGCGCACCAATTGCATAGTGCTCGGTTACGCGTATACTCGGGTAAAGATGTTATTGGCGTTGAGGTAGGTGGCGCTATTAAGAATGTGATTAGTATCGCCGCGGGCATTTCTGATGGTATGGGGTTTGGACACAATGCACGTGCTGCATTAATGACCCGTGGACTGATGGAGATTACCCGGCTGGGCATCAAGCTGGGTGGTTGTTTGGAAACCTTTATGGGGTTATCTGGCGTTGGAGACATGATTTTAACTGGTACGGGTGATTTGTCACGTAACCGACGGGTTGGCTTGATGTTGGCAGAAGGCCTATCTTTGTCAGAAATTCTGCAGCAATTAGGCCATGTAGCTGAAGGTGTACATGCCGCAGAAGCGGCGAAAAGCTTAAGCAGAGAGCTAGATATTGAAATGCCAATTACACAAGCCATCTACAGTATACTCTACGAGGGGTTGCCGGCTAGGGAGGCAGTGGAGATATTGCTTAATCGTGATCCGAAAATAGAGCATTTTTAAATTTAATAAAACCATTACTTGTTGATTTATTGATTTATCTTGTAATTCTGCTTATTTTTTCAATGGGGATGAAAATAACGATAAGGTAATGCGCCTAAGTGTTGCTATGGCATATATTTAATGCCATATTTAGGCAATTCTTGGCGGATTGCGTCCCTATAAATGTTTATAATTGCTTGACCAAGTAAGAATGGCTTGATATAAGAAAGATTGCAGGAACGGCTTGTATGTTAATTACCGATAACATTAAAGGGGAAATTCATGAACAAATCCGAACTTATTGAGGCAATTGCAAAATCCGCTGATATTTCAAAGGCTGCGGCAGGAAGTGCGCTAGATGGCGCACTTTCTGCGATTAAAGGGGCTCTTAAAAAAAATGACAGCGTGACTCTGGTCGGATTTGGAACCTTCAAAGTAGGTGAGCGTGCTGCACGGACAGGGCGCAACCCTAGAACAGGCGACACAATTAAAATAAAGGCGGCCAAGGTTCCTAAATTCAGTGCTGGTAAAGCATTAAAAGATGCAGTAAACTAGCGCCTTTTTAGGCAGGGTGCTTAGCTCAGCTGGTAGAGCGTCGCCCTTACAAGGCGAATGTCGGCGGTTCGAACCCGTCAGCACCCACCAGTCTAATATATTAAGTTTTGGAGTGGTAGTTCAGTTGGTTAGAATACCGGCCTGTCACGCCGGGGGTCGCGGGTTCGAGTCCCGTCCACTCCGCCATAATATTTGGCTAAACTAGGGTGAACAATTGTTCACCCTTTTTTCTTATTATTTCTGTTGGAATTTTAAATAGTGTTTGATTTTGTCAACCGAAAAAAACGTGTTGTCCAGGTGATCATGCTGCTGGCGGTGTTGCCTTTCTTGTTTTTTGGACTCGAATCGTATCGTAGAGATAGTGGTGATGGCACCATTGCCGTTGTCGATGGTGAAGAAATTCAACGTCGAGAATTTGAGCAGGCATTGCGTGATCAACAAGAAAGAATGCGCGGTATGCTCGGTGAAAATTTTGATAGTTCCATCCTGGATAACCCGGAAGTACGTTTTTCAGTTTTGGAAAGATTGATTCAACAGCGGCTACTCAGGAAAGAAGCGCAAAATATCGGAATGACGGTACTGGATTCTCAGCTGATGCGAACAATTGCTGATATTCCAGAATTTCAACAAGATGGGCAGTTTTCTAATCAGCGCTATGAAGACTTATTGCGGGCTCAAGGAATCAATCCATTAAACTTTGAGTCACGTGTAATAGAAGAGTTAATGTTGCAACAGTTACTGGATGCTTATAGTGAGAATGGCTTTGTGTCAAGTACAGTAGCCAAAAGAATTATGTACTTAAGTGAAGTGCAGCGAGAAATTAACTTGTTTCAAATTGAGTCTGAACAATTTTTATCACAGGTTGAACCGGATGATGCGGCAATAGATTCCTATTATGACGCGCATCAGAACGATTTTCGTTTGCCTGAACGAGCGCGCGTTGAATATCTTGTGTTGTCGTTGGATGAATTAGCCGTGCAACAAGATGTGATGGACGATGAAATTGTTCAGTACTATGATGAGCACCAAAATGAATTTGGTCGGCCAGAGGAGCGACAGGCCCGTCATATTTTGTTTCAGATTCCAGCTACGGCATCGGATGAAGAAAAAGAAACAGTACGAAGCAATGCAGAAGATGTGCTGGATCAACTAAGGCAAGATCCAGAAAGATTTGCAGAGCTTGCTGAGCAGTATTCAGATGATCCTGGTTCCGCATCCCAAGGTGGCGATCTTGGTTTTTTTGGTCGGGGCGCTATGGTAAAAGAATTTGAGGATGCAATCTTCCAGATGCAGCCAGAAGAGATTCGTGGGTTGGTTGAAACTGATTTCGGGTTTCATATCATTCAGCTTTCCGCCATAAAAGATGCTGAGACCGCTGATTTTAGCGAAGTAAAGGAACAAATCACGCAGAATTTGAAAAAACAAAAAGCCGAGGCTATTTTTGGTGATTCAGCTGAAGACTTTAGCAATATGGTTTACGAACAGAGTGTTACGTTGCAAGTTGCTGCGCAACAATTTGGTTTGTCAATACAGGAAAGTGATTGGATTGACAGGAATTCGAAAGAGCCGGTTCTTCTCGCTCATGAGCGATTATTAGAGGCCGTATTTTCAGATGATACCATTGAAGATAAGCACAATACCCCGGCAATTGAAGTGTTGCCGGACACGTTGGTTTCCGCTAGAGTATTGGAGCACCGACAGGCATCAATGCAGTCGTTAACGATAGTAAAAGATGAAATTGTTGCGCATTTAAAGACGCAACAGGCGGCTGAGATGGCGCTTGAGGACGGAGAAAAGAAACTTGCGCAATTACAAAAAGGCGACGAAATTGAGATTTCATGGGGTGAGTCGCAACAAGTTTCCTATATTGAATCACAGGGCGTCGATAGTTCAGTTTTGCAAGTAGTATTTAAGAAAGAGTTAACTGAAGCCCCGACCTATACCGGTATCGAAAATCCTCAAGGTGGTTTTACCTTGATACGTATCAATCGTGTCATTGAGCCAGATATGACCGCAATGATTGAAGATGAATCAAAGTACAGAAGTTTTAGTCAACAACTGCAACAGATGCTTACTCAGGAAGAGACGGCGTCTTATTTGGCAGGGTTAAGGCAACGGTACGATGTGACTATTAGTCAGGGGCGGGAAGATTTTTAACGCGTGGGTCGTTATTCGTTGAGATCGAAAGCAACTGTATTAAATCCTGCGTCGACATAGGTAATTTCACCGGTAATGCCACTGGCTAGTTCGCTGCATAAGAATGCTGCTGTGTTACCAACTTCTTCAGTGGTTACATTGCGTCTTAACGGCGAAACTCGCTCGGTGTAGCCAAGTAGTTTTCCGAAATTGCCAATACCTGCAGCCGCTAGTGTTTTGATTGGTCCGGCGGAAATGGCGTTGACGCGTATACCTTTGCTGCCAAGGCTGGATGCCATAAAGCGTACATTTGCTTCTAGGCTGGCTTTAGCGAGCCCCATGACATTGTAGTTTGGCATTACTCGGACTGCGCCAAGGTAAGATAGTGTCAGGAGTGCGGCGTTTCTACCTTGCATCAAAGGCAGCCCTGCTTTTGCTAGTGCCGAAAAACTATATGCGCTTACCTCGTGTGCGATACGAAAAGCATCACGGTTTACACTTTCCAGATAATCTCCGCTAAGCGCTTCACGTGGTGCAAAAGCGATGGAATGGATGATGCCATCAAGGCCATCCCACTGTTTGCCCAAATTTTCAAAGCAAAGCGTAATTTCTTCATCACTTGTCACATCGCAGGGAAATAATAAATGGCTGTCAAATTCGGCGGCAAGTTTTTCAACGCGTTTACGCACATCCTCTCCCTGGTAGGTGAAAGCAAGTGTTGCACCTTCGCGGTGCATAGCTTTGGCGATGCCGTATGCAATGGAACGATTGCTGAGTAGCCCCGTGATAAGAATTTGTTTGTTGGTAAGAAAGCCCATGTAAATTCCCTTGTAATGTGTAAATTAACTAAATTATAACGTAAGCTTGTTGGGGCGTGGAAGGCTACAGTTGATCTTATCTGGTGGCGGATGCTAGGTTGTTGATATTGAGTGTTTAATAAAAATTAAGATGTTGATGAAAAAAAATATCTATGCGCGATTTATTTTATCGCTTGCGATAGTGTTATTGCCAGCATGTAGTGGTGATAACTGGAATAGTCCTTATCCAGCTGCTGATGCAGGCAAGAATATCCTTTATAATGTTTTTATAGAGCGACCTAAACATCTTGATCCAGCGCAATCTTACAGTTCTAATGAAATTCAATTGACAGCCCAGATCTATGAGCCGCCGCTGCAATATCATTATTTAAAGCAGCCTTATGTGCTTGTTCCGTTGACTGTCAGTCAAATGCCGGTTGTCAGGTATTTCAACAAAAATGGTTACCGATTGTCAGACAACGCCAATGTTGCTGATATTGCATATAGCATTTACGAAATTTCCATCAAGCCGGGTATTTTTTTTCAACCGCATCCAGCATTTGCGGTCGACGGGCAGGACGAATATATTTTTCATGATTTGTCAGATGAAGAAACTTCAGAAATTTATCGGCTATCAGATTTTTCGCTCACGTCAACACGAGAGCTGACCGCGATGGATTATGTTTTTCAAATCAAACGATTGGCTCATCCAAAGTTGCATTCACCTATTTTTGAGTTGATGGCGGATTATATCCTGGGTCTCAGAGAATTTGCAGTAACCCTTGAAAATGTGGTTGATGAACAGCTTGAGGATAATTCTTATCTTGATTTAAATAAATTTTCTCTGAAAGGTGTTCAGGTCATTGATGATTATACCTATCGTATAAAGATTAAAGGCAAGTACCCGCAATTTATGTTTTGGTTAACAATGCCTTTTTTTTCGCCCATTCCTTGGGAAGCAGAGCGGTTTTATTCGCAGCAGGGATTAATTGAAAAAAATATATCGTTGGATTGGTATCCGGTTGGTACCGGAGCATATATGCTGACTGAGAATAATCCAAATCAAATCATGGTGCTGGAGAAAAACCCTAATTTTCATGGTGAGTTTTATCCAACTGAGGGAATGCCTGATGATGAGAAAAATGGATTACTGG
>JAJFJI010000362.1 GCA_021774205.1 Nitrosomonas sp. | reverse complement strand
TATAAATTTTGATCTGCAATGCTATTGTATTATCGGCTTGCAACTATCAGTCGCAAAAAACTATTGGGTAAACACTTGCAGTGTTATACCCATTATTTTGAAAGCGCATTTTTTATTGCGGCGATCACTTCATCGGCATATGGCTTGGTGCGAGGACTGAAGTTGGTAATTAGCTTGCCATCTCTGCCGATTAAATACTTATGAAAATTCCATGTTGGGTAGGTGCCTGCGGTGGCAGCTAGAGCGACGTAAAATGGATGGGCGTTTTTTTCGGTAACCGTGGTTTTTTCAAACATTGGAAACTTGACCCCATAAGTCAATCGGCAAAAGTCCTGTATTTGTTCCTCTGTTCCCGGCTCCTGTCCGAGAAAATCATTAGATGGAAAACCAATTACAACCAAGCCTTCGTCAGCATATTCCTCATAGAGTTTTTCCAGACCTTCATATTGTGGCGTATATCCACACTTTGATGCAGTATTCACAACAAGCACGACTTTGTCTGCGTATGCTTGACAGAGATTAACATCCTCAGATGACGCAAGACGACGAAAATCTTGATCCAGTAGCGGTTCTTGACAAGCCAAAACTGGTGCGCATACAAAGCTCAATAAAAGAAAAATAATTGCTCGCATTTTCTTCTCCTAAATTACTACTATAGCGGGGACAATAGCCCTACATTTTTTTGTATTCTGATTGTAAACAAAGTTAACAATATTTTTTCGACTGGTTTTGAACTGGCAAGTTCAGTTTATGAAGGTGCAAATTCGCCCTATGTGGAGAATAATAAGAACTGGTCTGAAATCATCTATCATTTTTGTATAGAAATGCCATATTTCCGCCTTCATCCCATCTTCTATTCAATCATTTCTATCTTCCAGATCAGTGATTTGATGTTGTTTCCGTAATAGCCTCGGCGGGACAATCGGTCAGTATAGTGCAGTCTTACCTTTACGGCCATTTTTAAGCTTTCGATGGCGAAATCAAATATATCAGGGTCATTAATAACAAAATGGCGAAATTGGCTGCCGCTGCCACCGAGCTGTACCGTTACGAAATAATTTCTATTAATTTCTCTGCTTGTTATCACATTGGTAATTAAGCCGGACTCTACACCTGATGAAATCTCAGGGCTCAATGTGACTTTGCTGCCCTCTATTTGCGTGAGTTCTAAGGGTTGGTATTCATCGACAGGGTAAACTTCTACCAATTCGTTTGCTGCGGAGCAAGAGAGAAATGAAGACTGCTTAGGTGTTTTGTGCGTCAATACAACATAACTTCCAATAAGCTTCTCAAGTGCTTCGTAATGGTCCTCATCGATACAAAAGCGCCATGGGTTGGTGACTAAACCAGGAGGTTGATTTCCAAAACTAACAAACGCACTGCTTCCACCATGACCAAGTAATACTTCTCCAACAATTGCATCGCCGAATGAACGTTCCCGGCTTATTTTGCTCAGTTGGCCATAGGTATAACCTTTTGTATTAATAATTACAGGTCCGCTTGATCCCGATGAAGTCCACGCTGATTGTGCAGAAATCTGGCTTGAGATTAATATCAAGGATAGGAATAAAAACAGATAATTGGCGCTAGATAAAGTTTTTGTTATTGAAGGAATCATGTGGAAAAATTTTCTCATCGTAAGTAGTCGGGTACTGGCTGTGGTCATCATGCTAACGACGCAAGTGTTAAGACAGGAAGAATAGATTATATTCCATTTAAATTCACGATTTTATTAAATTTTATTAAATTCAAGTGAAACTAGATTGTTTTCTTGGAAGGTGGTTTTATAAATGATAGACTTAATTTTGACTAAGTTTTTGTTAATGGATGAATGCTGATAAGTCTAATTCTGGATGCTTTCATTAACTTGCAAGTAAAAGCTTGGCGATGAATCATGTGTTATCAAAGATCAACAATGATATTCAATAAATCAATCAAAAGTATTACGTTTATATGGTTCTCATAAGATTAAAATATTTTTTCTATATTGGCCTAATTGTGTCAGTATTTGCCAATGCTTCAGAACAATTAGACATTCGGCCCAATGAGGCCGCTGATCCATGTGACGTCGATAGCGCGCAGATCAAGGTAACGGTGAATGGCATGGGCGCTGGTGGTGGAATACTGAGTGTTGAGCTCTATCATGACCCGGATAATTTTCTGAATAAAAAAGGGCGTACGCGGCGTATTCGCATTCCCGCCACTGAAGAACAGCATACCGTTTGCTTCAATCTGCCACAGCCAGGCACTTATGCGATTGCCGCTTATCATGATATGGATGGCAATCGCAAGTTGAATAAACGCTGGAACATGATGCCTAAAGAGCCTTTTGGCTTATCAAATAATCCTGAGCAGGACTTTGGCTTTCCGAAATTTAGTGATTCTGCATTCACAGTCGATCATGCGGGCATAAATATCACCATCAATCTGCAAACGCCATAATCATCTGCTATCTGAATAGCTGTTAATCATAACGCTTAGCGAGCTGGAGAGGTAATGAACGAAAGAAGATGGGGCCGGTTATTAGATTTGATCGATGGAGGTATGGTTGTGCCTGTTCTTGGCCCGCAAGTACTAACAGGCGAAAGCGACGATGCGTTGCAAAGGAGGATTTCCCAGCACTTCTATCTTTTTACGGTGAGCCGGATGATGGTCCGCTTACACCAGACGATCTGCTCGCTCGTTGTTTGTGGGCGCGATGCGTTACAAATGAAATTATTTGCTCTCCTTATTTCCGCCAGTGAAAATAGCAATCAAAGCACTGATACCGGCACCACATGCTTCATTTCTGTTGATTCTGTGGTGATAAATCCAGTTAGAAAGGGAATGCTGGCTGCCGCAACAATTTGCAAAATTTGCAATTGTTTAAACATCCGTTGATTCCAGCTGCTTTTTTTATCTTACCAGTCAATCTGGTCATCTACTCGATCCGTTAGGTAATCATTAGTCGTCATAACCATGCCGGTTATCAATTGTGGTTAATATGGAGTTTTTTGCAAAATATTAACCGCCAGTTTTTGTTGCATAAATCTAGTAGGCATTATTTGTAATAGAAAAAGGCAATAAACAGCAGAGAGTTCAAAATTTATGTACTTTCAGATTCTGGTATATTGCGTATGATGATGCTCACAGTAACTTATTATTAGGATAGGACTATGCCTCGTAATTCTCTAGAAGAACAAGAAACTTCAATGTTGCGCGCCG
>JAJFJI010000361.1 GCA_021774205.1 Nitrosomonas sp. | reverse complement strand
ATAATCTAGCCCGGCGCGTAATAACTGTTTGTCTTGTAATCTAAATCCTAATGGCTTGATCAGATGTAATTTTGTGCCGGTATTGGCGCAAAGCCGGATGATATTGCCAGTATTCGGTGGAATTTCTGGTTGAAATAAGATCACATTAAACATTTGTGGGTAACCCGGTTAAAAAATGGCTGGATTTTTATCTCAATTTTAATAAGTATTATTTATATTTGTTTGAACATAGCCATCTTGAAATTATTCAAGCATTGCAAGCTAACGATACACTAACAGAAGCTGCCGACATCTTATGCTTAAGCCCAGCCGGTTTTATTATATCAAGCACGTTATCTGGAAAAGAAGTTGGCGTTAGCCCTATGGGAGCAAGAGGGACGTGGCTTACGGCTTACTTAGGCAGGCAAGTTACTATTTGAGGTTGCTAACCAGGCTCTGTCTGTATTATCTCAAACAGAACAAATGCTAAAAGCATGTAGTGAAGATAAGCAGGGAATCTTGCATATCGGTGTTAAATGGTTAACTGGAATCATTGATAAATTTATGCAGCAAGTGCCCGATGTGGACTTGATATTGTTCATAAATTTCTATTTTCAGGGCTAGAGAGTTTACTTAATCATTAAATAGACATCTGTTTATGTGAAGAAAGAAAAAATTTAAACAATAGCTGATTGTCAGCTTGTACTACTGGTCTCTGCTCATATTTAAGTTATCGACGAGTTTGATCTGATGGATGGCTCTCGATTGACTATGGGCCTGCGTTGCTATCCAACTTGAGAAATTTATTGTGAATACGACGCGTAATGGTCCAGACAGCACAGAGTACAATCGGTATCATTACGCCGGTAACCAGTTCTGGATGGATTGGTAAGCCAGCAGCCTTCCCCGCTTTGGTTGCATACAGCAACAAGCTGACTATATAGTAGGAGATAGCCGCAATCGACAAACCTTCTACCGTGCGTTGCAAGCGCAATTGCAGTTCCTGGCCGCGCGAAAGCTTTTCGAGCAATTGTTGGTTTTGTGCTTCGGTCAATATATCGACTCGCGTGCGCAGGAGTGCACTGGTTTGTGAGATGCGTTCAGAAAGCGAAACTATACGCTTTGCCGTAGTTTCTACTCTTGTTATAGCTGGGGAAAGGCGGCGCCACATAAATTCACCAATGGTTTGCGTGCCAGGGATGGCTTGCTCTCTTAATTCGGTGATGCGTTGAGTTACCAGCCTGTCGTAGGCGTGCGTAGCTGTAAAACGGTACATATGTTTCACAGTCGCTCGCTCGATACTTACCGCCAATGAAATTAGTCTGTCAAGCAATTCTTGCTCAGATGCGGCTTTATTCTCCAGCTGGGCTGTGATATTAGCTAGTTGCTGTTCAGCATTGGTCAACTCTGGATCAAGTTGCTTAGCCACTGGCAGACCTCGTAACGCCATGAGACGGTAAGTTTCGATTTCGAGCAGGCGCTGGGCAACGCGCCCAGCTCGTGACTCGGATGTATCAGACGGTGCGACCACCAGCATTCGTTCAAAGCCACTGTCACGCAGCATGAAATCTGTTACTGCGAGCGAGTGGCTGTTTCTTCCGACAAGGGAAGCCACCACGGGGCGCTCACCAAACCAATTACGTGCCAATGTCAACATTGCTTCCGAGTGAATCACATCTCCATGAACCATAACCAGTTTTATAGCGGCAAAGGTCTGGCCAGGAATTCCAGCTAGCCAACCTTCTGGCAAGGCTAAGGATGAAAGTAATTCAGGGTCTGTCGCACCCAGTTGTGCGCCCTCAGTCAGGTGTTGCACAAGTGTATAACGTGTAAACTCGGCGTGGCGTTCCCATCTCAAGGTATAACCCTGCAATCGCAGGCGAACAAAGTTACTTTGCAAGTGTTTGACTATGAGCACCTCCTGCCCGGGGAGACGGCGCAGGTGTTTGCACTCTTGCTCAAGTGTGATGTCAGTATTGAGCACTGCGACATAGACCACCAACGCAGGCAAGCGGATACGCTGGCTTGGGCGAGCATGCACTTCGTTATGCAACAATGCGCGTTGTGGATCATCGGCGGGCAAAAAGTCGTGCAGACTAAAATCAGTCCTTGGAATCATGAGTATTTATTGAAGAAAAAGCAATATTTTTTAATTACATCTATAACACGATGGTTTATCTTTATAAAAAGGATTCGAGGTTAGCGATGTATATTAAATTTTTTAAAAATAGGGTGTGTTTTAATTTAATTCAGGCCGTCATTTTCAACATCGATGCTTGATGGAATAGTTTTTCATTTTGGCGCGTGTTCGAATCGGTAAAATTTGAGTCTCATCCTGAGAGGATAAATGGTAGCGGCTAAAGTGAATACACGCCACTTTCTTATTCTCTTGGTTTACGTTAATTTCCATTCTATAAGTTTTTGAGGCTTATTCAAAGCTTCCGTTATATGTTCAAACTTGCTTTTAATTGCCCTCAGGTAACAGCGGACAATGTCCGATATTCGCATAATGGCAAGAAACATCAACTAGTAATTGCGGTGCTTGTTGTAAATACTCTAGAAATACCTGCGCGACAATAGATAGTTGCTTTCCTGCTGGGTAGGCATAGTACCAATGGCGCTTAATGGGAAAGCCTTGCACATCCAATACAGCCAGTTGCCCTGTCGGCATATCCAGAGCCAAAGTATGGCGAGATAAAATTGATATACCCAATCCACCCACAATGGCCTGTTTAATTGCTTCATTACTGCCTAGTTCCATTCTAATGTTTGGCTTCAAACCCTGATCAGCAAAAAAACGTTCAGTCGCTATACGTGTACCAGAACCAAACTCGCGTGATAAGAATGACTCCTTGGCTATACGCTTTAACGTAATTCCTTTCTCATTGGCGAGTGGATGATTAACTGAAGCAAGGACGACGAGTGGATTTTCTAAGAATGTTTCGGCAATTACATCTATCTCTTTTGGTGGCTGTCCCAAGATATAAAGATTATCCTGGTTTTTTACCAAACGTTCCAAAATATGTTCGCGGTTACTTACTTCCAGAGAAACATCAATCTCTGGATACTGGCGGCAAAACATGCCAAGCAACCGCGGCGCAAAATATTTGGCTGTAGTTACCACTGCCAGTCGCAATTTGCCGGCCTTCATTCCTTTCATATTTGAAGTAACCATTTCAAAACGTTCTAAGCGTTCAAAAATATCCAGATTCATTTGATGCAATTCTTTACCCGCATCAGTCAGGTAAATTTTTTTTCCAATTTGTTCGAACAGCGGTAGACCAACAACATCAGTTAACTTCTTAATTTGCAGAGACACCGTGGGTTGAGTCAAAAATAGTTCTTCCGCGGCGCGTGTGAAGCTTCCAAAGCGAACAATAGCTTCAAAAACTTCAAGTTGACGTAAGGTGCTACGGCGCATGGTTATTTTCTCCTTATCATAGCCTATAGTCTATAGTATATATAAAAATTAATCATTATTATAAATGCATGTAATAGTGCATGATACTTATAGCCTATTGAGAGATACTTTTTTATCGACTCAGAGCTGTGCTCTGATCATGTTGTTAAAAATATATGTACAGTGGGTTTTCTAAACATTTTGGAGATAAGTATGGCTTCTCAAACAATGAAAGAAGGTAAAGCACGATACAAGGCTGGCGTCCTGCCATATAAGCAAATGGGTTACTGGGAACCCGATTATGTGCCTAAAGACACGGATGTTATTGCAATGTTCCGGATTACGCCGCAACCGGGAGTGGATCATGAGGAGGCAGCAGCAGCGGTCGCAGGGGAATCCTCTACAGCAACGTGGACCGTGGTATGGACTGACCGGTTGACTGCATGTGAGCTTTACCGTGCCAAAGCTTTTCGTTCTGAGCTTGTTCCCAATACAGGCCCTGGCACCGATAACGAGCCACAGTACTTTGCTTACATCGCCTACGACTTGGATCTATTCGAAGAAGGATCAATTGCTAATCTGACAGCCTCCATTATCGGTAATGTGTTTGGCTTTAAGGCGGTTAAAGCGTTGCGTCTGGAAGATATGCGCATTCCTATTGCTTATCTTAAAACCTTTCAAGGCCCAGCAACCGGTATTGTGGTAGAGCGCGAACGGCTTGATAAGTTTGGCCGTCCATTACTAGGCGCCACAACTAAGCCGAAGCTGGGTCTTTCAGGCCGCAACTATGGTCGAGTGGTGTATGAAGGTCTCAAAGGCGGCTTAGATTTCATGAAAGATGATGAAAATATTAATTCTCAGCCGTTTATGCACTGGCGTGATCGTTTTCTATACTGCATGGAAGCTGTGAATAAGGCATCTGCTGCGACTGGTGAAGTTAAAGGACACTATTTGAATGTCACCGCCGGGACAATGGAAGGCATGTACGAGCGTGCAGAATTTGC
>JAJFJI010000037.1 GCA_021774205.1 Nitrosomonas sp. | reverse complement strand
CAGCGAAAGATCGTAAGGACCTTTGATCACCGCGCGCGTAGCTTCGGGGAAATTGGCGATTTCGATTTCATTGGCAACCATAAGTAATTCGTCTTCGCAATCCAGCAGGCTCAACTGGCAACCGTCACAAGAAGCAAATTTCCAAACTGCCAATTTAGGTTTTTGTTTGACTGTCATTTACACCTCCCGTTTTCCCAGAAGCGACTGCACCTGGTCGTAGCGAAACACCGGGCCGTCCTTACAAATAAAATGCGGCCCATACTGACAGTGGCCACAAAAACCCACCGCACATTTCATGTTGCGTTCCATAGACAGAAAAATATTGCCGGATTTGATTTCATTTTTTTTCAATTCCTGAACGCTGAACCGCATCATGATCTCCGGTCCGCAGACCAGGGCGACCGTGTTCAAAGGATCGAAGGAGGCCTTGGAAATCAATTTAGTAACAACGCCCACATCTCCCATCCAGTTGCGTTTGGCGGTATCCACTGAGACACAAACCTGCAGATCAAAGCGGCCTCGCCACTGTTCCAGATCAGAAAGATAGAGAAGATCCTCAGGAGTCCGCGCGCCATAAAAAAGAGCGATTCTGCCGTACTTGTCGCGATTGGCCAACAGGGTGTACATTGCTGGACGCAACGGAGCCAGACCGATTCCGCCAGCCACAAGCAACACATCCTGGCCCTCGGCTTCCTTGACCGGCCAGGGGACACCAAAAGGTCCGCGAATCCCGAGCACTCCACCTGGTTTTACCTGTTCCAGCGCCTGTGTCACCACCCCGGCTCTTCTGATAGTGTGCCGGAGTGGTTGTTCTTTGGTTGGATCACCGCTAATGGAAATAGCAGCATCACCTTTGCCAAAAATATAGAGCATGTTGAACTGCCCTGGTGAAAAAAGAGTAGAATTCCCTCTCTTGACCGGCTCCACGTCTAGTGTAAAGACATCATGCGTATTTCGTTTGTTTCGCAGCACCCGGTACGGGGCCGGAAGCAAGGGATTTGCGAGTGATTCAGACACAGAGCCCTCTCTATTTTTTTACGCCGTACACATCCATCAACTGAAGTTGCGTCGCCTGCAGCTGGTGGGTGATGAGCGGCACAATACGCATCATGAGTTCGTAACCCAGATTATGGTCGTCCCGGCATTTATCCCGCAAACACTTTCCATCCAGCGCGATGGCGCGAGTCAATTCCAGGGCATGCGCATCGGCATGCCGGCGATAGGGAGGCACTAACCACGCCCAGCCGAGGACATCACCTTCGCCCAAGGTTTCGATGGTGATGGTCTCACGACCACTGTCGTGAATTTCAAGCGCCACTTTCCCTGTCCGGAGGATGTAGAAATAGTTGGCGTCTTCTCCTTCGCGATAGATAAAGGTCCCGGAATCAAACCGAACATTGGAGGCACAACCGACTATCAATTGCACGTATTTCTGCTCCAGGTTCTTGAGGAACGGGTGTTGGACCAGAATTTTCTCCAGCGATTCCATTTTTCCTCCTTTACGATGACGTAGGCTTAGCCGCGGTTTGACTTTCCCGAATGGCGCTCACTTCCTCGGTGATGTCAATGGCCACCGGACACCAGGTGATGCACCGACCACACCCCACGCAACCTGAGGTGCCGAACTGGTCGAACCAGGCGGATAATTTGTGGGTCATCCATTGTCGGTAACGCGATTTCGCAGAAGCTCTTGCATGTCCATGGTTCATGTAAGTGAAATCCATAGTGAAACACGAATCCCATTGCCGCCAGCGTTCGGCATGGTTTCCGGTGATGTCGGTCACATCTTCTACTGTCGAACAAAAACAGGTGGGACATGCCATCGTACAGTTAGCGCAGGTCAGGCAACGGCTGGCAACGTCATCCCATCGAGGATGATCGAAATTATCCTGCAAAAGAGATTGAATATTTTCCGTATCCATGACGCGGCCCATTTGTTTCGCAGTTTTTGCCGTGATGGTCTGGATGGTTTTTTCTGCCTCCCCGGTTTCGTAACTATGGGGAACGTTGGCCATAATCTCGGCTCCCTGTGCACTGCCAATTTCCACGATGAAATAATGCTCCCCTTCCTTCAATATTTCGGTGAGACAGAGATCGAAACCAGATTCCGCTCGCGGTCCTGCATCCATCGATACGCAGAAGCAGGTTTTTCCAGCTTGCGTGCAGTTAACGGCAATGAGCAACGCGTCTTCACGGCGGGCTTGGTAAACCGGATCCACGTGCTCTCCTCCAAGAAAAACTTTATCTTGAATCAGGATGGCTTTCAGTTCACACGCTTTAACCCCGAACAAGGCGTATTTTTGTGTCGCTTGCTTTTCTTCGGTGATCTTCAGGCCGTTGGAGGCTTCTGCCGACCACAAACGATGCTTGGGAGGAAAAAGAAATTTTTTCCAAGCGTGAGGTCCTACGTTATAACCGAAAAGGGCCTCGTCATCACGTTTTTTCAGACGATAGGTGGCGCCTTCCTGTTCATCAGTCCAGCCTATTGGAAGGTCACCGATCCCGTTCAATTCATCATAGACGATAGCCCCTTCTCCCAGGGTGGGGCCGAGAATTCGAAAACCATTTGTCCACAATGAATCAAACAAAGCCGGTAAATCTTTTCTGGCCACGAACACCACTTTTTTCTCCGCAGACAAAGCATCGGGAAAAGATTCATTTTTGCTGATCATAGATACAACCACACTGATGAGTTCGACATAGTCATCCCCAGATGGCCATTTTGGCCCTTCTTTCAGGTTCTCAAAACATCCTTCAATGCATCATCCAAATCAGCAAATTTAAACTGGAACCCCGTCTCTAGAATTCGTTTGGGAATAACACGCTGACCGCCAATTAACAGTTCTGACATTTCACCTAGGATAAGCTTTAAAACCCATGCCGGTGCAGGTAAAAGCGCAGGGCGATTAAGTAATCCAGCCAATGTTTTGGAAAATATTTGATTGGTCACTGGATTAGACGCTGTCAGATTGAATTTCCCTTCTAAATTGGAATCTTCAAGTAGTGCCTGACAAATCGCAACATGATCATCTATATGTATCCAGGACATCCATTGGTTTCCGGAACCAAGCCGACCCCCAAAACCCAGCTTAAACGGTAATAACATCGGTTGTAAAAAACCACCTTGTTTCCCAACAACCAGTCCGGTACGCAGCAAACAAACTCTGACATCATATACTTTTGCTTTTTCAGCTTGTTGCTCCCATTCAACGCAGAGCTGACGACCAAATTCATCATGACCCGATGAAGTCTCATCAACAATAGTATCGCCCTGATCACCATAGAAACCAATTGCCGAGCCACTGAGAAATACGCTGGGCTTTCTTTCTGCACGGGCAATAAAATCAACCAGCCCTTGCGTTATATCAATACGGCTGTGACGGAGAGTCTGTTTGCGTTTATCGGTCCATCTGCCCCCAAAAATGGGCGCACCAGCAAGATTGATAATGGCATCAAAATGATCTGAATCCGACAGCGCTTGCAAGGCGTTAATTGGGATAGCTTGATTACCGAAGATTTTAACAACTTTATCCGGTGTTCGGCTCAAGACAGTGAGCGAATGGCCTGCCGCAAGAAGTGCTGGGCATAATGTTTGCCCGATAAAGCCAGTTCCACCAGTGATCAGAATTTTCATTACCGTGCCCCCTATCGTTTTATCTGGGTATTCACTTTTTTAATCCGCTCTAGATAATACTCCCTTTAATGCACAAGTTCAGAAACCGGTTCAAACAAGTCGTCGAGCAATTTTGCATCATCAAAGTGGCGTCGACCTAAAAAGGCAGTTGCCTGGCGTCCACGTTCTCGCATCGCACCCGCCGAAGGAACACCCATTGGCCACAGCAACCAACGCTCTGATCGCTCACTGCCATCTACCAGACCATCGGCGCGAAATAAACTACGGTGACCACCGCCAACAACCGGCGTCGCATACAGTTCTTGATATTCTCGCCAACGCAAAGGCTGGCCGGAAGCTGTATCAACATACAAGCGCTGAATATAATGGTTACCTGAAGAGACCCGGATCACTAAACTTTGTCCATCTGCCAGTTCTGGTGCTGGCTGCGGCAGCAAAGGCGGTTCGGGTAATTGCTGCGCCTTGGAACGCAACGCCAATGCTGCTGACGGAAAAAAATAATGATAACAACCACAAGCATGGGCGCTATCGTAAATCAATACGGTACCATCCGTATTCAAAGTCACCCGCCACAGAAGCCCGTCCAGACGGCCACTAAAAATATCGAATGCACTTTCTTGTGGCCGCTCGGCAAACCAGATCAGATAATTAAGCTGCAGCAAAGACTGGCCTTGCCAATTCGTATAGGACGGGTAGCGATAAATGAACGCCTCGGAATAATCAACGTCAGGTTTGCCGTCAGCGTGCCAGACAGGCCTACCAGGCAGGTCATAGTTGTCTACCACGTCGATCTCCCATACCGGGACGTGGATAGCAAACAATGCTTGCAATTGTGACACTGTGGGGGCCGGAATGCCCAAAGCGTCACGCGCCACCCTGCCAGGTAGGTTTATCGCATCGAGATGAGGAATATGAAAGCGGCGCAGCTGACCATACACCGGCAATGCCTTCAGGGGTTGCGCAAAAACCGCCAATGTTTTTTCATGGTACTGTTTGATGCCTAGCCTGACTGGGATTCTCGTGAGTGGATAAAACCCCAGAACCTGGTTCAGCAAACGATACTCAGACGTAGTGACAGCCTGTTTGCGTAGCAACGTCAGGCGCTCTGGATTAGCAAGATCATTCGCCACCAGTTTTTGCGCGCAGTCTTCCACGACTGCCATCAAATCAGACCCATAATCAGCGTTTAGCTTGGATTTAGCCGTTGATTTCAGTGACGCCAATTCAATTGTGCGTGCCTGCTGGTCAGCGGCGGCCAAATGTGCCAACCAGTGTTTTAACGCTGCGTCGCTTAGATTCTGTTGACTATAACTGGCCAAGAATCGTGTCATTCGCAAGTATGGAAAGCTTGCTATGCGTTCCGGACGTGATGGCGTGACACCCTGTTCAGCCACAACCTGGTCCAGGTCGCCATAAAATGCTAAACAGAGCTGCACAGCGGAATCTCCTGTAACAGGCAATGAAGAATTCGTCAGTGCGCAACCAATCAGGACAAATGCAGCACTAACGGTAATCAAACGATTTTTTACTTTTTCAATCACATTGTTCTCAAAAAAACAACCGCTTGGTAAACTTTAATGCAGAGAAACAGCGTTAACTAAAAGTAGAAATAAGGCAACGAAACGGGAAATGGGTCAGATTTCAATTACAAAGTCAGGAACTCAGCATTTTCGCCGATGAAATCTTAACCCATTTTTTAATACGTAATAGAGAAAAATACTGTCAACGCATACGCCAGGGGATATATGTCGTTTCTCTGTTAAAATCGTCCCAGATAAGAGGTGGTCTGACAATCGGCGTGGTGGGCACAAAAAATGTTGCGATATCGACAGCACCCGTTAAGGTACGCCCAACCATATGCACAATGCCGGTAAAGAATCCAGCCGTCACCCCATAAGCCACACCTTCCCGCTTGCTTGTGACCATCATCGTTTTGGGAATTTCCGCAACACCCGTGACCACATTAGCAAGGCCATTCCCAAATTTTTCACCAATTTTGGTAGGATAAGTGTACGCCATTGCCATCTGAGGTGAAAAAGTAAATAGTACAAAAGTAACCAACAGTAATCTAAAAAGATTGTTCATAGAAAGTCCCATATGAAATTATAATGAATTAGAATATTTCATCAATACGTGAAATGGCAGCAGACGCTTGTTTGATAAGGTACAAAATAAATAAATTCGATGTTTCTTAGTTATTCGTTTACACCATAACGCCGTATCAATACTTGCGGCAGGGATCATCCAAACAGGTACCCGACTGG
>JAJFJI010000360.1 GCA_021774205.1 Nitrosomonas sp. | reverse complement strand
CTGCATCGCACCAGAGATTTATTTTCTGGCGCGGCGGGTGGTAATATCAGATTTACATAGATGTTATGTTCGAGCAGGCCTTTCCATAGCGCGAGTGCTTTTTGTGGACTGTCCACATTGGCGGCAATAATTGGGCCAGGTTCGGGGCCGAGTTGGTAACCAATTTCGCTGAGTTTAGTATAAAGTTGTTCAGCGTTATTCCATAGTTGCTGGCGTAAGTGTTTTCCGTTACGTAACAAATTCAGCGCTGAGCGGGTCGAAGCGATCGTCGCAGGTGAAGGCGATGCAGTGAATATATATGGGTGGCTGACATAGCGCAGTTGATCTAACTGTGGATGATTGCTGACACAATATCCGCCAATACTGCAGAGACTTTTGCTGAAAGTTCCGGTGATGAAGTCAACTTCTTTTATTAGTCCGGTCTTCTCTACCAGGCCTTGGCCTGTATCGCCCAGAACGCCGAGCGAATGTGCCTCATCCAAGAGTAAGGTGCTGTTGTATTTATTTTTGATGTCAACGATATCTTTCAATGGTGCTTGGTCGCCCAGCATGCTATAAATGCCTTCAGCTATAATCAGTGTAGACTGAGCACGCTCGCCCAAGCGGCGAAGCCGTTTTTCCAGATCGGTTGCATCATTGTGGCGAAAGCGGATGATATCCGCGCCGCTCAGCGTGCATCCATCATAAATACTTGCATGTGAATCACCATCGATCAGGGCAACGTCACCAGGACCCACCAGGCCCGATATGGTCCCTAGATTTGCCTGATAACCAGTAGTAAACACAATGCTTGAATGGCATTGATAAAAATCGGCGAATTCCTGTTCAAGGGCACGGTGCCCAAGATAGCTCCCGTTAGCCATGCGTGAGCCAGTTGTGCCGGTGCCTTCTTTGTCAATGGCTTCATGTGCCGCTTGTAGACACTCGGGTGCAAAAGATAATCCAAGATAGTTATTTGTGCCAAGAAGGAGAACACGGCGATCGCCAATTCTTGCTTCAGTCGATGAATAAATTTCTTCTATAGGGATGCCAAAAGCGCCGACGCCATCGGGTAATAACGCTTTCCTAGCTGTAGCTGCCGCATCTAGTTTGTCTAACAGGTTCATGATGATTCTGATTTAATGCGGTGAATTAAGTCTGCAAGGTCACGAACGGTTTGAACATCTGCAAGCGCATTAATTGGTACAGAAATATCAAATGTGTCCTCTATTTCCATAATCAGATTCAGTAGTTTTATGGAATCAATGGATAATTGATCGATAAGGCTCAAATCGGGCGTGATTGCAACGTCTGTATTGCTAATATTTTCAAGACGATTACAAAGCAGTTGCATAATTTCATTATAGTTACTTTCAGGCATATGTTAATTTTAGTTTGATCTTTACGCTATTTTTTTCCAGATATCTGTGGTAGCGCGTCGCGCAGATTAACCGACGGATGCCAGGAAGGCAGGGCATGCAACAACGGTTTATTATCACATAACCAGTTTGGGTGTTGTAGTTCTCTGGCTTTGCCAGGTGTTAACATCGGTGCATAATGCAAAAGACGAGATAGCCATAAATTTGTATTTGCAACCAGACGAATCAATGTTATTGGGATAGAAAAGCACCGCACAGGGCGTTGCCAAACTTCTTGAGCAATGGCGGCAAGTGATTGATAGCTATAGCCACCTGGTTTGCCGTCATCCAATTCAAAGATGCCATTGATGGTTGTATTCATTTCAAGCCAGCATTGGATTGCCGCAACAAAATCATCAACATGCAGCAGACTGAAGTAATTGGTCGACTTGCCTACGACAGGTAAAAAACCATGTCGTGTAGCATTAAAGATTGGTTTTATTTCCTTGTCGCCAGGCCCATAAACTGCAGTCGGACGAAAGGCTGTCCATTGCATATTACCTGAGTATTCGGCCAGGGATTGTTCTGCCATTTGCTTGCTTTTTGCATACCAAGAAAGCTCTGGCTGTCTGGCGGCTAAAGAAGAAATGAGGAGAAAGCGGGGCTTTACAGTTTGATCAATTGCAGCGCGAACCAGATTCTTTGTTCCTTCAACGTTGGTTTGTACAAACGTTTCGAGAGAGTTGCCCCGAACTTGGCCTGCGCAGTGTATGATTGCAGACGCATCCTTTACAAGTTCATGTAAAGCCGTTGTGTTACTTAAATCACCTTGAATCCATTGTACGGATTCTGTACTTGGCTGTGGTTTGCGAACTAGAGCCCGAACGTTATATCCACGCTTTACAAGTTTTTGCAGGATTGCGCGGCCAATAAATCCAGAAGCGCCGGTCAATGCAACTAATGCCGGCATTTCTGGTTATCTGTCTCTTGATTCAACAGCTGGTAGTGGGTCTGTTATATTGGTGCGTTGGATAAATCCCTGCCGTGCAGCAAAGCGAGACAATTTCCCGGATGAGGTTCTTGGTAAAGTATGCGGGGGTACCAACTCAACCAGGCAGTTAACCCCAAATGCCATATATACCATTTTTTGCAATCGACTAATGAGTGTTTGCCGCTCTGTGGTTGCAGATAATCGGGATTCAATAACCAGCACAATTTTAGTCGTGCCATCCGCATCATTAATACCAAAAGCGGAAGCCTCTCGGGAGCGTACCTCTGGTTGCTGCTCGGCTATCTCTTCGATATCTTGGGCGCGTATATTGCGGCCATTTACAATAATGACATCAGTACGCCTTCCTGTAATATAAAGGTCCCCCTCAAATAAGAAACCGATATCACCTGTATCTAACCAATTTCCTGGCTTCAAGGCTTTGCTGGTTTCTTCCGGGTTATTGAAATAGCCTGACATGACGCTACTGCCGTGAACCAAAACACTACCTACCATCATACCCGGCAATTCCTTGCCGGTTTCATTAACGATCTTTACCGTATGTCCTGGTAATGGTTGTCCACAATTGACAAATTCATTAAATTTTCTGCCATCTGCCTGCACTCGTACCGCCATTTTTTTGTCTACTAGAGTTTTGGCGTCTACCCGTATGCTCTTCAAGCCATGGTTAATCTTTGAGAATGTAACGGCTAAAGTAGTTTCGGCAAGGCCGTAGCAGGGTAAAAAGGCGCGATCGTTGAAACCGACCGATGCAAATTTCTCGGCGAAACTTTTTAAGGTATCTGGTCTAATCATTTCCGCACCAATACCAGCGGCACGCCAGCAACTGAGATCGAGATCTTTTAAATCGGATTCGCGAACACGCATGGTGCAAAGTTTTAGTCCAAATGGCTGACTAAATGCAATAGTGCAACGGTTACGGCTGATTAAGCGCAACCACTGTAATGGTCTGATGGCAAAGTCGCGTGTTGCCAGATAATCAACAGATAGTTGTGCAACCATAGGTGCTAGCACCAATCCCACTAGGCCCATATCATGATAAAAGGGCAGCCAAGAAGCCGCACGATCGCCAGGTTGGATCTCAAGTCCGTTGCAGACAATACCTTGGATGTTGCTCATTAACGCCCGTTCAGTAATAACAACGCCGCGCGGCGCACGTGTACTGCCCGAGGTGAATTGTAAATAAGCTGTTTCATCCGGGTGGTTTATTTGCGGTTTGGCATCGACTGCAGGGAGCTTGGATAACTGATCTGGTGTGCCAACCCATTTTATATTTTCAGTTTCTCTGGCTGCTTCCTCCAGGAAATTTACGTAGTCAAGATTTGCCAATGCAATGCTTGCTTGGCCACTGTTGAGCATTGCACGTAATTGTTGAACATACATTGCATGACTGCCAAGATTAACTGGGACAGGCATTGCAAAAGGAACTAGACCTGCATAGCGACACGCAAAAAATAATTCAATAAACTCAGGCGATGTATCCGCAATGATCGCGACACGGCTGCCGCGGGCTAAGCTGAAGCCAGATAAACGTTTCGCCAATAGGCGTGCGTTTTGTCTTAATAAGCGATACGGGAGCACTGACCGTAATTTGCCTCTGGCGTCATGGAAGTTATAGCCTGTTGTTCCTTTGGCGGCATATTCCAGCGCTTCGATCAGTGTATCAAAATCCGCCAATCGCTGTGTTTGTACATTGATTGTCGGTGTTATTGATATTTGTAGGTCGCTTGAAGGTTGAGAATCAAACGCTTGCGTTAGCGGAGCGTTCAACTTGGTTATTGTCGAACTCAAGATCTTCCCCTCGAAGTAATAGTGCTTATCATCTTGCTTAAAAGCAAGGAAACATGGCTAAATATGCCAACTTTTATCATTAATCCTTTGCAACTTTATTTTTGCTGGTAGAAAACTTTTAATTCTAAGCGGTGAACGCCGAAGTTGCCTAGCAAAAATAAGTGTGTCATATTTGATTACTGCGCAGCTTATATAAGGTGGATTTCCCTGTCAAGGCAATCTTTAACAGGTGTTGCGGCAAAACAACAGCCTTTCTGATACCCACCTTTTCTGCTACATCGTTTGCCTTGCAGTCAGCGGTTTTGTCGTTTTTTGGTTACATTTTGAGTGCATTTTGAGTGGCGATTTTTTGCATTTTATTTGGTTATGTATCACGTTGAAAATAAAGAATTAAAATGGTTTTCTATTAATGGTCATCTCAATAAAAGAGAATTCCAATGTAATGAGTAAAAAAACAGTAACTACTAAGTATTTTTATGACCTATTTATAAATGATACATCACTTTTAGATGTGCGGGCTGAGGACGAGTATGTCAAGGGCAGCTTTCCGAGATCGATCAACCTTCCTATTCTTGAAAATGATGAGCGGCGTCTAGTAGGGATTTGCTATAAGCAGCAGGGTCAGCAGGCAGCTATCAAGCTGGGGCATCGTTTGGTTTGCGGAGAAATTAAGGCCGCTCGTATTCGTAGCTGGTGCGAGTTTGTTACCACGCAACCAAATACACATATTTACTGTTGGCGCGGTGGCATGCGATCCAATATTGCACGGCAATGGATGCGAGAAACCGGCGTAGACATTCCTCTTGTTGAAGGGGGGTATAAAGCACTAAGACGATCACTCATTACGGTAATTGATGAGGCCGCAGAAAATGTTTCAATGATTAGAATAGGCGGTAAAACGGGTGTTGCCAAGTCGCGAATACTTGATCAAATTACTTGTAGCGTTGATCTGGAGAAGCATGCCAATCATCGTGGGTCAAGTTTTGGGCGGTTGATCAGCCAGCAACCAACGCAGGTTAATTTTGAACATGCATTAGCTATTGATTTGTTGCGTACCACTAATCATGTTCGACATGAGCAACCATTATTTATTGAAGATGAGAGTAGAAACATTGGTACGGTTTATATTCCATTCGCATTTTATGATGCGATGTGGCGTTCAAAGCTGGTATTGGTAGAAATGCCGTTTGAATTTCGCGTGCAATATATTTTGCAGGCATACGTCATTGATATGCTGGCTAGTTACGAGGCCGAAGATACTGAGAATGGGTTTGAATGTTTCAGTCATTTTCTGCAGGAAAGTTTGCAGCGTATTCAAAAACGCCTGGGTTTGGAGCGTTACAAAATTGCTGCTGAATTAATGACAAAAGCTTTGCAAACGCAATTGCGTTCAGGCGATACTCAGCGACATGAGGCATGGATTTCGCTCCTGCTGGCTGAGTATTATGATCCTATGTATGAATACCAGATTGGGAAAAAGCAGGAATTAGTCATATTTCGAGGAGATTATGAAGCGGTGTTGGATTGGGCGCTTCAATTCGACGCACCAAGTTCAGTTGGGTAGCGTATTATTTTTTATACGGATCAGTTGCTTGAGATGACGCGGTGTTGGGTCAGCTGTAAATACTCTCGTAACAGCCTTCCTGTGTTGTCTACGCCAATATTAAGTATGGCACTTGCAACGATCAATATCAGTGCAACATCCAGACGAAAACTTTCAAAAGCGCTATCAATAAAAAATCCTAGGGTGTGTAAACCAAGAATACCTAATAGCGCGCTTTCCCGCATAATAGCTTCCCAACGGTAAAAAATAAGTATCAGAAATTGGTCGGACAATCGTGGCGTAAGTTCGTAGAAATAACGGTTAATGCCGTTGGAAACATCCGGGCGTAACTGAATATTGTCACTAAATCGACCTGTCAAATGCGCAAGAATGGCGCCATTATGGATAGCTAACGCGGCGATGGCCGGGAGTAATGATGGCCCCCATAACAAGAGAAAAGCAAAGCCCAATATTAGTTCCGGGGTTGACCGCAAAATTACCAGGAATAAATGGCCAGTCCAACGCGTAGCAGGATTGCCAAAATGGCGTGAAAGTAGCGGGTACAGTAGTAGCGCGAGCGCTGCGGATAACACCAGTGCGATTTGTCCTGTCACTAAGGTTTGCCATAAGCCTGGAAATAGTTGTTCAGAGAGAATTGGGCTCAACCAATCATTGAAATCAATAGTTTCTTCGCGAAGCGGGGCGGGAATCAATTGGTGGAAAAGCCAGCCAATATTGCTGCTGTTAAAAAACAGGTCAGGCCATAGATAAACAAGTGCCGCTGCCAGATAAAGTGCCCAGAATCTAAATTGTCCCCACCAATGAACAGTTGCAATTAATCCGTAAAATATCAGTAGCATACCGGTAACATCGGCATAATGTCCTTGCATAAACGCGGATTCAAGATGAAAACCTAATGTTGGTAAACCGATAAAACCCAGAATCGTACTGCTACGCAGGCCACATTCAAATCGATACAGGGTGTAATGCGCCAAGTCAGTTTTGATATGCGGCCAGTCGCCATAAAAGAACCGACTAAGTAATGAACTTTGGCTAGGTAGATGAGATTTTTTATGTTGTTGCGCTGCTTGCCTGATTTCAGCGTATATTTTTGCGAGTATCCCCGTGTAGGGTAAGGCCAGTGCAAGAATGCCGGAAAGTGGTTGCAATCCAAAGAATTGAATCAGCAGTAATCCCCAAAATAATTCATGAACTGCCCGCAAGCTGGCGCAGATGATACGTACTAGACGGACGTGAAA
>JAJFJI010000359.1 GCA_021774205.1 Nitrosomonas sp. | reverse complement strand
AACGACTAACGCAGGGCAAACCTGAAACTGGGCAGATAACCATCAACCTGAATCAGGAAGGCAATGAAGTCATCATAATCTTAAGTGACGATGGTAATGGACTTGATCTTGCACGAATTCAGGAAGAAGCTCTCCGAATGGAATTGATAAAAATTGATGACCAACTGAATGACGACCAGCTCATGTCGCTTATCTTCTCTCATGGCCTAACTACGCTCAATGAAGCCACAGGCACCGCGGGACGCGGCATTGGAATGGATGTCGTTAAAAATGAAATTACTTCGCTCGGCGGACGCATAGAAATTCTTACAGAAACCGGAAAAGGAACAACTTTCCGCATTTATCTCCCGCTGACCCTGACAGTAGCGCAAACCCTGCTGGTGCGTGCTGGCGAAAGCACTTACGCCGTCCCCACAGTAATCGTAAAACATGTTCAAGAACTTAATGCGGACGAACTCAATGAAGCATATAAAAATCAATATGTTAAGATTAGCGAAAAGAATTACCCATTTACCTATTTACTGCATTTATTTGGCGAGCCGGATCGATCACCGAAAATAAATCGACATAACAGAATCTTGATACTACAAAGCGAGACATATCAGCTTGCGGTTCATGTGGATGAGATAATTGGCAACAGTGAGGTCGTGGTTAAAAATATTGGCCCACAAATGGCGCATGCACCCGGCGTAGAAGGTGCTACAGTCATGGGTAATGGTGAAATTATTCTCATCATTAACCCAGCCAAGCTGATGCAGCGTGACGAAGTAAAAAAACTCTTTACCTCACCACCGTCAGTACAATTGACTAGCAATGATAATAATACCGCAATAATACCCACCATCATGGTTGTGGATGATTCGTTGACCGTTCGCAAAGTCACGAGTCGTCTGCTTGAGCGTGAAGGCTGCGAAGTATTAATCGCCAAAGATGGTGTGGGTGCTATTAACTTATTAAGGGAAACCATTCCTGACGTCATGTTGGTCGATCTGGAAATGCCACACATGAATGGTTTTGAGTTGATTAGAAATGTGCGGAATAATCCTGATACGAAAAGTATACCGATTATTATAATTTCATCACGGACCGCAGACAAACATCGCAAAATGGCTAATGAATTAGGCGTTAACGGTTTTCTTGGAAAACCCTATAACGAAGATGAACTGCTTAGCCATATTACGCGATATATCAAACAAACGTCATAGGAACTGAAAAACCAATACTCAGCACTGTTATGGATTATTGCGCTCAGATTTTCAGGTGATGTGGCTGCGTTGATTGAATAATTCCACAGGCGTAGCAATGCATCATTGAGGAAATTCTGAATGAAAAGCAGCCAACGATGCTAGAAAGGTGAGATATTGGAATCATTATTTATAGTGGTGCTACGTATATTTATTATTTACCCCGCATAAACCTTTTATCCAGGTCAACAAGACTGATTTCAAACCAGGTTGGTCTGCCGTGGTTACAGTGGCCAGAACGTTCCGTTGACTCCATTTCACGCAATAGCGCGTTCATTTCCGGTATGGTCAACAAATGACTGGCCCTGAGAGCACTATGACAAGCCATTGTAGAAAGCACTTCATTACGTTTCTCCGTCAAAATTTGACTCGCTCCAAATTCTCGAATTTCTCTGAGTAAATCACGCACCAATTTCACCATATCGAAATTTTGAAGAATCACTGGCACCGCACGTACTATCAGTGCAGTCGGAGACAAAACCGCAACATCAAAACCCAGATTGCACAAAGTAACACTATTTTCTTCGACCGTTACCACCTCTAGGCTATCTGCTTGAAATGTGACTGGAATCAATAATTGCTGCATCGATACCGTCTGATTTTCCAACGCCGATTTAAGTTTTTCGTAAACGATCCGCTCATGTGCGGCGTGCATATCTACAATAATCAAGCCTCGTTCATTTTGAGCCAGTATATAAATTCCATGAAGTTGCCCCAGCGCAAATCCGAGCAGCGGGATTTCTTTCTCTTCTTCAACGACCTCTGGCGAGCTGTTTGATTTGACCGGCGAATCTCCCAAGAATTCTTTGGCCAAACTTTCTTGTGGTTCTGTATTCGTTTTAAATAAAGTCTGATAAAACGCCGAAGGTTGGGCAACCACTTCAAGTGGAATTGATTGTTGATGAAAATAAGAAGGTGCCGCGCCTGGAGAAGCAGGCTTTCGCTGCTCAATGTTTTTAGATCCCTGACATGGCTTGGCCAGCCCTTTACTGATCGCATGAAAAATAAATTGATGTAATGCACGTGAATCACGAAACCGTACTTCAATTTTTGTGGGATGCACATTGACATCCACGCCTTCGGGGTTCATCTCAAGGAACAATACAAAAGCCGGATAGCGTTCTTGATGCAATATATCGCGATAAGCTTCACGCAGCGCGTGGGTGATTAATTTGTCACGCACAAAACGGCCATTAATAAAAAAATACTGCGCATCTCGTGTGGATCTTGAATAGGCAGGCAATGCCACCATGCCATGCAAACGAATATCAGCCGCTTGTTCTTCGACTAATGCAGCGGCCTGACTGAATTCCTCACCCAGTACTGACGAAATTCGCCGCGCCATATCTGAAGAACGCCAATGGCTGCGCACTTTTCCATTATGTTGCAAGGAAAAATCGATATCCGGCCTTGATAACGCAATACGCCTAAACGCTTCCTCACAATGACCAAATTCAGTTGCTTCAGTCTTAAGAAACTTACGTCGCGCTGGAACATTGAAATAAAGATCATGCACTTCCACCGTCGTTCCTGCAGCCAGCGCAGTTGGTTCTGGCTGTAAAATATGCCCGTCCTCAACCCGTACTTGCCAAGCGTGCTTTTCCCCTGCCTTTCGGCTGGCCATAGACAGGCGTGAAACTGACGCAATACTTGCCAATGCCTCACCGCGGAATCCCAAACTTGCTATTTTTTGCAAATCCTCTAGCGTATTGATTTTACTAGTTGCGTGGCGAGCCAACGCAAGTGGGAGATCGTCACTTGAAATTCCGGCACCATTATCTGCAACTCGAATCAGTTTGCTCCCCCCTTGAACCAGTTGCACCATGATTTTGTTTGCACCCGCGTCGACACTGTTTTCCATAACTTCCTTCAGCGCAGAAGCCGGACGTTCAACGACCTCACCGGCAGCAATCTGGTTAATAAGTAGCTCAGGAAGCGGTTTAATTGCAGCCATAAGAATATTGAAACATAGTTATAAGATAATTATAAAGCTTCGGGCCTGCCCTTGGTATTTGCTAGCGTTATTAATTAAGCATAAAATCAAACATGCTGAATAATTTTTGAAAATTAACACCATTTAATTATGAGTGGCAGGCGGCGTATAATCACAATAAAAGATTGTGAACCACTGAAATAAATACCATGTCAACCTAATATGACATAAAACATTGTTTAAAATTTCAGCTAGCGCTATTCTGATTGCTAATATTAATCCATGCAAGGACACAATGACACAAGACGAACAAAAAAAGGTGGTTGCCAAGGCTGCTATCGAGCATATTCCAATTGGTTGCATTATCGGTGTTGGTACAGGGTCAACAGCTAATTATTTTATTGACGAATTGGCTAAAATCAAACATAAAATTGATGGTGCTGTTGCCAGTTCCAATGCCACCGCAGAACGTCTCAAAATCTACGGTATAGAAGTTCTGGACTTGAATAATGTCGACGATTTGCCTGTTTACGTGGATGGCGCTGATGAAATTACTGAACATCTACATATGATAAAAGGCGGGGGGGGTGCATTAACAAGAGAAAAAATCGTTGCCGCAGTTGCAAGAAAATTCATATGCGTTACCGATCAAAGTAAACTTGTCAACGTACTGGGTAATTTTCCGCTACCCATCGAAGTCATTCCAATGGCGCGTAGTTACGTGGCACGTGAGATTGCATTACTGGGTGGGCAACCTGCCTTACGTCAGGGATTTACGACGGATAATGGCAATGTGATTCTGGATATACATAATCTACAAATCCTTAATCCAGTTGAACTGGAAACAACGCTTAACCAAATAACTGGAGTTGTGACCAATGGCTTATTTGCCAAACGCAGTGCTGATATATTGTTATTGGGCACAGATAGCGGCGTCCAGACGATGACTATCTAATTACAGAATCAAGATTTTCGTCAGCACGGCGTTTCAACTTCAAATTAACCAAAAGGCAGCTTAATGGCAAACAAAGAACATATTTCTAAACAGTTTGATGCTGAGCTTGAAGAGGTACGATCACGGGTACTTCAAATGGGTGGTTTTGTTGAACAGCAAATTGCACATTCGATAGAGGCACTTACCAATGGTAATGAGGAACTGATCGAACAGGTAATTGCTCAGGACCATCGCGTTAACGCAATGGAAGTATCAATAGACGAAATCTGTAATCAGATTATTGCACGTAGACAGCCTGCTGCCAGTGATCTTCGTTTGATCATGATGGTCATCAAAACAATTACCGATCTTGAACGCATTGGAGACGAAGCAGAAAAAATTGCACGCATGGCCAGATTAATCTATGCCACGGATCGCATGCATTCGCCGCGTTTTGTCGAGATCAAGCATGTCGCCAATATGGCCATGGATATGGTGCACAAAGCACTGGATTCATTTGCCCGTCTGGATTTAACAGCTGCGGCGCAAATTGTTCGTCAAGACGAACAAGTCGACGAGGAATTTCGTTCCATCATGCGTCAACTGATCACTTTTATGATGGAAGATCCTCGCAAGATCTCTACTGCACTGGAAATTCTATTTGTCGCAAAAGCGATCGAACGTATCGGCGATCATGCGAAAAATATGTCTGAATATGT
>JAJFJI010000358.1 GCA_021774205.1 Nitrosomonas sp. | reverse complement strand
CCGTAGGCAATACCGATGATGTAATCGTTCAGGTAACCTTCATGGCCCCGCAAGCTTACCTTTCATCTGATGGCAAAAGTCGTATCCGAGTACGTGGATTCAAAGGTGGGAAAAAGAAGTTCTATAGTTGGGCAAATCATCTGTCGTGGAAGGTACAATAGAAACAAGCATTTTATTCATTATCAACTGCTTAAATGTCAATAATTTAAGGTTTTAGGTTCCTTCCAAGGAGAATGTGAGCATAAAAAAGCTAATAGTTGACGCTAGGTAGATAGGAATTTTCTAAGCGTACTACGCACGGGAGGCCTAGGTGGCATGTCGTTAGTCGCAAAACGTAATTTTAAGCGAAATTGCCAGGGAGCATCGCCTCCCTTGATTTCTGCGCGGCGCAAGAGGTATGGGTCGGTATCTTTTCGGTTGCGTCCAGCTATGGTCGAGCAAGCACCGCTATAGCCGGCTTCTATAACCGCATTTCGCACCATCTGGTTCCAGTTTCCAAAGGGATATGCGAAGGTGGATACTTCTTGGCCGAGTATATCTTCTAGTGATGCCTTGCTATCGCGAATTTCTTTTGTGGCAACATTCTTCTCGGACTTGCCAAGCCAAACATGGTTGACAGTATGAGCACCAATATCGACACCCGATTCAGCCAAGGTGCGAATCTCGCTGGATGTAAGCATGCGCTTGCGTGGTAAGCCGAAAACCTTACCCCATTCATTATATCCATTGACACAACCGGACACGATGAAAGTCGAGCTTGGGTAGCCAAATTCTTGCAGTATCGGTAGGGCATTTTCATAAACGCACGCTAAGCCATCGTCAAATGTTATCGCAACAGATTTCTCTGGAAGATCTGCTTTACCTGCGATGCCATCTAATATTGTTGCCAACGGAAGAACCTGATATCCAGCCTGATAAATTTGTGTCATATCCTTTCGGAATGCTTCCGGTGTTCGACATAAGACTGATTCAATAGGATCTTCCGGTTCTGTAATCATGTGGTACATTAATATCGTTACTTTCATGGTTTATAACACTTTTAGTAAAATTTTTAGATAAATACTCACTTTTTCGTGCATAGTCGATTTTATCGATCTAGATATCGTACCAATTCTCATAAATTGTCAATGTGTAATATATGCTTGAATTTTCCGGCGGACCTTACACTTGCCTCTTTATATTTATTTTGAAATATGAAAAATACTTATCGGCAAATAAATGGATTGCTTAATCGATAAATATTCTAGCTGTATATCCGAATCCGAAAAATTATCTTCAGATTATATTTGCCTGCTAGGTGTATTAATTGCTTTAAAATTGGCCCACAAAGCGCTTGACGTCAATGGTTGCTGATGAATACAAAACGCTGCTTGTACTAGCTGATTTAATTCTATCTTATTTTATTTCTAAATGACGACAAAATAGTAATAAAACGGTTACGTTAAAAAACATCGTGCTATTGTAGAAATAAATAAATGCAAACCAGTTAAAAGAAAGTAGTCTGTGAATTGGAGTAAAGATAAGTAACGATAAGCAGGAAATATTCAGAAAAAATGGACTAGATGCAATTTGCCTTGGCAATTTATAATACAACTAACTATTATTCTGAATTTTTTAAATGAGAAACAACTGGTATGGTTTAAAAACATTGAAAAAATAGGAGCAGTTTAGCTTGTTTTAATCTGGATAGATAAAAGACTTCTGCGCAACTTGAAGCTATGCGTCAACACAGCTATGAGCTGATTTAGGGCTATTTATACAGCCATTCATTGCTGGCAGATGAACCTGTAGTACAGGTAGGTAGATAAACGCATAGCCCAAACATTGACGCAACAAGCTATGCCGGAAAATGTTGTCTATGCGTTCGTTATTAGAAATGTCAATCTACTCGACGCAATTGCGGGAATAAAATAACGTCACGAATATTGGGGCTGTCAGCAAACAACATGACTAGCCGATCGATGCCAATGCCTTCACCTGCGGTTGGCGGCAGGCCATATTCCAGCGCACGGATATAATCCGCGTCATAGTGCATGGCTTCGACGTCGCCAGCTTCTTTAGCTTTGGTCTGTTCTAGAAAGCGCGCTGCCTGATCTTCCGGGTCGTTCAATTCAGAAAAACCATTGGCAATTTCGCGCCCGGCAATATAAAGCTCAAAGCGATCGGTTATTTCAGGATTATTTTCATTACGGCGCGCTAGGGGTGAAACTTCAGCCGGATAATCAATTATAAAAGTTGGTTCGAACAGTAAATGTTCCGTTGTTTCATCAAATAATGAAAGCTGTAGCCCGCCAATCCCGTCATTCGGATTGTTGGTAATACCCAGTGCTTGTAATTTTTCAATCAGTGCGGTTCGGTCATTTAACAGCGTATCAGTATATTCGGGGTGAAACTTCTGGATAGCTTGAGTGATGGTGAGCCGTTGAAAGGGCTGAGCCAAATCAATTTCCCGTTCCTGGTAGGTCATTCTGGTTGTGCCCAGCACGTTTACAGCAACATCGCGCAGCATTTCTTCAGTGAAATCCATTAAATAAGCATAATCCTGATAAGCCTCGTAGAATTCAAGCATGGTAAATTCAGGATTATGCCGAGTGGAAATACCCTCATTTCTAAAATTGCGATTAATCTCAAAAACTTTTTCCATGCCACCGACAACCAGGCGTTTTAAATATAATTCAGGTGCGATGCGTAAATATAGCGCCATATCCAGCGCGTTATGATGGGTCGTGAAAGGCCGGGCAGTCGCGCCGCCTGGAATAGGGTGCATCATGGGAGTTTCCACTTCCAAATAATCGCGCGTGACAAAAAAATCACGCATCGCTTGAATAGTTCTTGAGCGGATAGTAAATACTTTGCGAGTGTCTTCGTTGGTGATTAAATCAAGATAGCGTTGGCGATATTTCTGCTCCTGGTCTGTCAGTCCATGAAATTTTTCCGGTAAAGGGCGGATGGATTTCGTCAGTAATTGTAAATAGGTGACACGTATCGAAAGTTCGCCGGTTTTTGTTTTAAAAAGCTTGCCCTGTGCGCCAAGAATATCACCCAGGTCATGATGCTTGAATGCGTCATGGGCAGCCTGGCCGGTGTGATCATTCGAGATATACAATTGAATTCGGCCGCTCATGTCCTGAATGGTGGCAAAACTTGCTTTGCCCATGACGCGCTTCAGTATCATGCGTCCAGCCACTTTTACGATGACCTGGTTGGCCTCCAACATCTCTTTTGAATGCTCGTCATATTGTTGGTGTAGTTCTGAGGCTAGGCCGTCCCGGCGAAAGGTGTTTGGGAAAGCATTGCCTGCTTTGCGCAGTTCAGCCAGTTTGGCGCGGCGTTCGGCAATAATTTGATTCTCGTCTTGTGGGGTGGCAGATTGATTATCCTGGTTCATGGTAGGTGTGTAGGTAAAAAAAACTTGTATTTTGTCAATCTGGCCATGCTAGTTGACTAGTATTGAGTGGTTTTTAGTGTAACTATTCAGCACAACACAGTCACTGTTCAGATTGCCCCTAAAATTTGTCAGCTCAAGGCACAAAATATGAGTTTACATATGCAAATGATCATTTTGTAATGCCGAAATGATGATTTATAGGGATAAGCTTAATGGTTACATTTTGGTTTATTGGGTGAGGATTGTAGCACAGGCATATATATAGTGATTCGGCTAGCTGTTGATCGAAGAGGCGCGATTTTTAATAGTTTAGCACAAGACTTTTTATGAAATTTGTTCAGTTTTCATTCAGGTAAGCCCCTGTAAAATTGCCTCATTAAAAATTGATTTGCATCAATTCATCGAAAGGAGGCATCTGATGAAAGTAAAAAGAAAAATACCCCACAGTTTGCTGGGGATGATGTTATTGATATTGGTGCTGGGAGTGCCATCGTTTGCTGAAGCTGGTAGAGGCCATCACCACGGTTACCATCATAACCAGCATCATCATAACGGTTATGCTGTGATTATTAATCAGCCACGCGGCTATTACAACAGGCCGTATTACCAAACATACGCACAACCAGTATATAGCTATAATTATTATCCAGTGCCCGTACCTGTCAGCCCACCTGTCAGCCCACCTGTCACCGGTTATGCGCCCAATGTATTGCTTGGCATTCATATTGGAAATGGGCAATTCATGATGGGTTACTAGCAAATACATGGAAAGCGGATTAATCAGCTATCAAATCCGCTATCCCTATTAACCGAGTTTGAAAAAAGTACTTCTTCCTGTTCCTCCCTTTAAAACGCCGCCCTCTGGGCGGCGAATTTTTTTCTATAACATCTTAATTTGTAAGTTATTGCATTCTTTATAATTTAAAAGTTACCTATAATGTTAACCATTTTTTGAAAAGTACCCCCTCCAAAGAACATAATCAAATGCTTATACCTCTACGCTAAATAATAAGCGTCTACTTATCACTGAGTAAAGCACGCAGTATTTATGGATTGCTTAACAACTCACATAAATTGTATTAGCTCAGACCCGATCAAGTACTGCACTAAATTAATTTCGATATGACCTGACAGTCGGCTGTCGGCCCAGACTGTGTGAAAACTCTGAAAATTTGCCAAGTTAGGAAATTAGGGGTATCAAAATGCATTGGTCGTGGTGAGATCGTTTCTTATACGGCAATCTGAGAGGTCAAATTGCAAGTCCAAAAATTGAAGATGAGTT